>JBJKRK010000184.1:0-3218 GCA_046704705.1 Candidatus Limnocylindrales bacterium
TGACGGCAGGGCAGCCGCGTGACGGCAGGGCAGCCGCGTGACGGCAAGGGCGCCGCCCGGCAGGGCAGCCGCGTGACGGCAGGGCAGCCGCGCGGTGACAGCGACTTCTCGGAGCCGCGCGGCGCCAGCGACGTGTCCGGCCCCGCCGCGCCCCGAACCGGGCCGTAGTATGAACGTCTGTTCTCTTCGGTCGACTTCGGCTAGACTACGATGGCAATGCCCCAGGAGTGGCTCGTCGTTCGCGGTGCCCGCGAACACAACCTGAAGAACATCACGGTCGAGCTCCCGCGCGACCGTCTCATCGTCATCACCGGGCTCTCTGGCAGCGGCAAGTCCAGCCTCGCCTTCGACACCATCTACGCGGAGGGGCAGCGCCGCTACGTGGAGAGCCTGTCCGCATACGCCCGGCAGTTCCTCGGCCAGATGGAGAAGCCCGACGTCGATCAGATCGACGGCCTGAGCCCGGCGATCTCCATCGACCAGAAGGGCGCCGGGCGGAACCCGCGCTCGACCGTGGGCACGGTCACCGAGATCTACGACTACCTGCGCCTGCTGTTCGCGCGTGCCGGACGTCCACACTGCCCGACCTGCGGGCGCGAGATCGCCCGGCAGAGCGTGCAGCAGATGGTCGACCGCATCCTGAGCATGCCGGAGGGGTCGCGCCTGCTCATCCTTGGTCCGCTGGTGAAGGACCGCAAGACCGAGGGCGACCGCGTCTTCGAGGCGATCCGGAAGCAGGGCTTCGTGCGGGTGCGCGTGGACGGCGAGCTCCTCGATCTGGACGACGTCCGCTCGCTCGACAAGTACAAGCGCCACACGATCGAGGCGGTGGTCGACCGGGTCGTCGTGCGCTTCGCGGACGACGAGGGTCGCCCGTTCGATGCCGACCATCCCAACCCCGACAGGGCGCGGCTGGCCGATTCGGTCGAGACTGCGCTGAAGCTCGGCGAGGGAGTCATGGTGGTGGCTCCCGCCGAACCCGGCGCGTTCGAGGAGCAGCGTTTCAGCGAGCGGTACAGCTGCCCGTTCGACGGCACGACGATCGAAGAGCTCGAACCGAGGAGCTTCAGCTTCAACTCGCCACACGGCGCCTGCCCCGCTTGCACCGGCCTGGGCACGCGCCTGGAGATCGACCCGGCACGGTTGATCCCGAACAAGAACCTGTCGCTGCGCGATGGCGCGCTCGTGCCCTGGGCGCGCATGCCGATGGCTGACTCCTGGTATTCGAAGGTCATCGAGGCCATGGCGGAGCAGCATGGCTTCCGCACGGACGTGCCGGTGCGCGAGCTGTCCGAGGACGCGCTCCACTACCTGATGTACGCGGACCGCGGCGAGCGCGTGGTGATCCGGTACCGCCACGAGCGCGGCACGAACTCGTACGAGGCGACGTTCGAGGGGCTCGTGCCCAACCTGGAACGCCGCTACCGCGAGACCGACTCCGATTTCGTGAAGAGCGAGCTCGAGCGCTTCATGGTCGAGCGCCCCTGCCCGGTCTGCGGCGGCAAGCGGCTGCGGCCCGAAGCGCTGGCCGTTACGATCGACGGGCGCACGATCGCCGATGTCGCCGCGCTCTCCGTGGTGGCCGCGCTCGACTGGGTGCACGAGCTGCCGGCCCGACTGACCGAGCGCGAGCGGACCATCGCACGCCAGATCCTGAAGGAGATCCGCGCGCGCCTGGGCTTCCTCGTCGACGTCGGGCTGGACTACCTGACCATCGACCGGACGAGCTCGACGCTTTCGGGCGGCGAGGCACAGCGGATCCGCCTGGCGACGCAGATCGGGTCGAGCCTGATGGGCGTGCTGTACATCCTGGACGAGCCCACGATCGGCCTGCACCAGCGCGACAATGCGAAGCTCATCGCGACGCTCACCCGCCTCCGCGACCTGGGCAACACGCTTATCGTCGTCGAGCACGACGAGGAGACGATCCGGACGGCCGACTGGGTCGTCGACATCGGGCCCGGCGCCGGCGAGCACGGCGGCGAGGTCATCGCCAGCGGACCGCTCGAGGCCGTGCTTGCGGAGCCTGCCTCGGTGACTGGTGCGTACCTGCGTGGCGAGCGCAGCGTGCCCCTTCCGCGCCGGCGTCGCGAGGGCAACGGGAAAGCGCTGATCGTCCGCGGGGCGCGTGCCCACAACTTGAAGTCGATCGACGTCCGCTTCCCGCTCGGCCTGTTCATCGCCGTCACCGGCGTGTCGGGATCGGGCAAGAGCACGCTCGTGAACGACGTGCTGTTCCGCTCCCTGGCGCGCGAGCTGAACGGCGCGCGGGACGATCCGGGTGAGCACGACGCCGTCGAGGGGACCGAAGCGATCGACAAGGTGATCGAGATCGACCAGAGCCCGATCGGCCGGACGCCGCGCTCGAACCCGGCGACGTACACGGGGCTGTTCACGCCGATCCGCGAGCTCTTCGCCGGCGTTCCCGAGGCGCGCCTGCGAGGGTACAAGGCGGGCCGCTTCAGCTTCAACGTCAAGGGCGGGCGCTGCGAAAACTGCAAGGGCGACGGGATCATCAAGATCGAGATGCAGTTCCTGCCCGACGTGTACGTCCCCTGCGAGGTGTGCAAGGGGAGGCGGTACAACCGCGAGGCGCTCGAGATCCACTACCGCGGGCGTTCGATCGCGGACGTGCTCGACATGACCGTGGAGGAGGCGCTCGAGGTCTTCGCGGCGGTGCCGCAGGTGCACGGCAAGCTGCAGACCCTCAACGACGTCGGGCTCGGGTACATCCATCTCGGTCAGCCAGCCACCACGCTTTCCGGGGGCGAGGCGCAGCGCGTCAAGCTCGCCACCGAGCTGTCGCGGCGGGCGACCGGGCGGACCGTCTACGTCCTGGACGAGCCCACCACCGGCCTGCACTTCGCCGACGTCGAGAAGCTCCTGCAGGTGCTGCACCGGCTGGTCGACGCCGGCAACACGGTGATCGTGATAGAACACAACCTCGATGTCGTGAAGACGGCCGACTGGATCGTCGACCTGGGGCCGGAAGGCGGCGATCGTGGCGGTCAGGTGATCGGCCTGGGGACGCCTGAGCAGGTGGCCGGAACCGCCGGCTCGGCCACGGGGGAGTACCTCGCGCATATCCTGCACGGCGAGCCGGTGGTGCCGCTCAGCAGCGTCTCGTTCGCGGACGCTGCCGGCCATGCGACTCGCAGCGGCGCGCGCCGTGGCATGGTGAAGGCGCCGCGCAAGCGGGTGGCGGCGCTGCCCGGCGT
>JBJKRK010000185.1:0-4791 GCA_046704705.1 Candidatus Limnocylindrales bacterium
GGCAGTGGTGAGCGTCCAGCACAGCTCGACCGCGCCGCTGCGCTCGAGCTGTCGCAGCGCGCGCACGGTCTCGGCGGTGCTGCGGCCGCCGTGGAGGTCGCGCACCGCCACGTCCGTCTCGCCAGCGGCCTCGACCTGGACCAGCAGCGTGCGCGCAAGGTCATCCTGCGTGGATCCAGCATGTTCCCCGCCCCCGCCGTCCGCGCCCTGCGTCGACCGGCTCGAGGGCGCGAGGCGAACCCGCAACTCCAGCCGCTCGAGCAGCCCGGGCGGCAGCATCGCCCGGATCACGAGCGCCGGAGGCGCCAGGTAGCGCAGCGCGATCTCGCGCGCAAGGGCGATCTGCAGCGGCGGCAGGAGCGGCCCATCGGAGCGTATACGTGCCCGGACCGGTTTCGTCACGATCGAGCCGGGCTGCACTCCCGCGGCCACCACCAGGCCCAGGGCCTGCCGGCGACCGAAATCCACCAGCACGGCCTCGCCGAGCGCGAGGTCACCGAGCGGCTCCGGCACGTGGTACGTGTAGGTCCGGCTGCCACCGGCACCGACCGCGTCGATCGCGACCTCGACGTACCGGTCGCTCATCGGCTACAGCGAGATGCAGCGCTCGGGATGCTGCCGGCTTTCCGCGGCGATGATCGTCTCGATCATCTCGGCCGTCCGTTCCACCTGGCCGGTCTCGTTCACCACGACGTGGTCGTAGTCCTCCTGGCGGGCGAGCTCCAGCGCCGCGTTGCGCTGCCGCAGCTCCAGCTCGTCGGCCGATTCCGTCGCGCGAGCTCTGAGCCGGCTGAAGAGCGTCTCGAGCGAGGGCGGCACGATGAAGATCAACAGCGCCTGGGGCACGCGCTGCTTCACCACCTGGGCGCCCTGCACGTCGATCTTCAGGATCGCGTGGCGGCCCGCACGGAGCGCCTCGCGCACCTGTGAGACCGGCGTGCCGTACCAGTGGCCGTGCACCTCGTTGGCCTCGAGGAACTCACCGGCCGCCCGGAGCTGCTGGAACAGCGCGCCGTCCAGGAAATGATAGTCGACCCCATCGACCTCGCCGGCGCGCGGCGCCCGGGTCGTGCAGGTGACGACGTAGTGGTAGTCGACGTCGGGGTGTCGTCGCTGGAGCGCGTCGAGGATCGTGTCCTTGCCCACGCCCGACGGGCCCGAGATGATCACGAGCATCGCGCCGGGCGCGCCCCGCCGCGCTCCCTGCCCGGTCGACGCTCTTGACCGCCGCTGTGCTCCCGGCGATCGGGTAGCCGCGGGCGTGGCCCACCGCCCAGCCGGCAGCGCGACTTGCCGACGGCCCGCGCTCATCGGGACAGCGCGGTCGCTTCCGACCGCAGGTGTGCGAGCACCGACTCCAGCTCATCGGGGAGCGGCGCGGTCGCCTGGATCACCCGGTCCCCCCGGGGAGAGACGAGCTCGAGCTTCCAGGCGTGCAGGAAGAGCCGTGGGAGCCCCTCCGGGGCGCGTCGCGGGCCGACCGGGCCGTAGACGCTGTCGCCGGCGACCGGATGACCGATCGACGCCAGGTGGACCCGCAGCTGGTGGGTTCGCCCCGTGACGAGGTCGAGCTCCAGCAGCGTCCAGCGCGCGAATCGCTCGCGAACCCGGTAGAGCGTCACGGAGGGTCGCCCGTCAGCGACGACCGCCATCCGTGTCCGATGCCGCGGGTCCCTGCCAATGGGCGCCTCGATCCGCCCGAGCTGGGCCGCCACGGCGCCCGCGACGAGCGCCAGGTACTGCTTCTTCACCCGCCGGGCCTTGAGCTGCGCCATCAGGCTCGCCTGCGCGCTGTCGTTGCGGGCGACCATCAACAAGCCGCTCGTGTCGCGGTCCAGCCGGTGCACGATGCCGGGACGGGCGACCCCGGCGATGCCGCCGAACGCCGCCGCGCCGCCGCGCGCGAGCAGCGCGTTCACCAGCGTTCCGCCCGGGTGGCCCGGCGCCGGATGGACCACCAGTCCCGCCGGCTTGTCGACGATCAGCAGGTCGGCGTCCTCGTACACGACCCGCAACGGGATGGGCTCCGCCTCCAGCTCGAGCGGCCGGACCTCGGGGACGTCCAGCTCGAGCCGAGCGCCCGGCTCCAGTGGCGAGTTCGCCTTGAGCGGCCGCCCGTTGCAGGTGAGCCTTCCCTCGCGGATGAGGCGCTGCACGTACGTGCGGGAGAGCCCGACACGATCGGCCACGAAGCGGTCGGCACGCGTGGCCTGCACGTCCGCAGGAACCTGCATGCCGACGCGCCCGCTCACCCTACGGGGCCTCTGTCCGCCCTGGCGCCCCGGTTCCCCCGCCGGCTTCCGCCTGGTCCGCAAAGAGGCTGACGAGCATCAGCAGCACGATCGAGACGCTGATCGATGCGTCGGCGACGTTGAAGGTGTACCAGCGCCAGGAGCCGATGCCCATGTCGACGAAGTCGATGACGTAGCCCTGGCGCAGGCGGTCGATCAGGTTGCCGACGGCGCCCCCCAGGAGCAGCGACAGGGCAACCGTCAGGACCAGCGAACTCGCGGCTCCGCGCCGCAGCTGGTACCAGAGAATGACGGCGATCACGGCGAGACTTGCGATCGCGAAGATCTGCGCGCTCGCCCCGAACATCCCGAACAGTCCCCCGCTGTTGTGGATCTTCGCGATCTCCACGAAGTTGCCGAGGATCTGCGTCGGCTCGACGGCGGGCTGGGTGGCCGTCGCCGGGTGGATGAGCGGGAACGACGCGTTGACCCAGCGCTTCGTGATCTGGTCGGAGACCACGATGCACACGGCCAGGAGGAAGAAGAGCACCTGGCCCCAGGGAACCGGCAGCGGTCGCCAGAGCGCATTCCAGGGCGCGCGGCGGGAGGCCGGCCGCGGCACCTCCGCGACTTCGTGGCTCATCGGGTGGCCCCCTCCCCCTCGACCCGACGCAATGCCAGCCGCACCGGCGACCCATCCAGATCGACCTCCGCCGCGGCCAGCCCGTCCGGTGGAGCACCCAGATGGAGCTCGTCGACGAGGGTCTCGTCACGCACCCCGTCGAGATGGGGCGCGAGGCGCGCGTGTACCTGGGGGTGGAGCTCGAGCCACAGCTCGATCCGATCGTCCAGCGCGAGCGCCGCCTCCCGCCGAAGGTCCTGCACGGCGCGCTGCAGTTCGCGCGCGTCACCTTCCGCCCGCAGCGCCGCGTCAAGGTTGGTGTCGATCACCACGACAAGGCCCTCATCGTGGGCGACGGCCGTGCCGGCACGGGGCGCGGCCAGGATCTCGACCTCATCGGGTGCGAGCGTCACGCCGCCGAGGCGCACGGAGCCATCGGACAGGATCTCGAATGCGTTCGCACGGGCGGCGTCGAGCACCTGCCGCGTCGCAGGGCCGAGTCGCCGGCCGATGCGCGGGAGGAGCGGTTTCACGCGGCGCTCCACCAGCTCGGACTCGTCCCCGATCAGCTCGACCCGCTTGACGTTGAGCTCCTCCGCGACGAGCGCCAGCAGCGCGTCGCGTTCGAGGAGTTCCCCGCCGGGGATCGCCAACCAGAGCCGGGCGAGCGGTTGCCGGGTGCGTATCCCTGCCTGCGCACGGAGCGTGCGCCCGAGCTCGACGGCCCGCAACAGCGTGGCCATCGCGGCCTCGAGCCCCTCGTCCCGAGCCGCGGCAAGCTCCGGCCCGGGCCAGCGCGTGAGGTGGACGGATTCGGGGACCGACGGATCGGCCGCCAACGCAAGCTCCTGGTAGAGCTGCTCGGACAGGAAGGGCAGGATCGGCGCGGCGATCCGCGCGAGCTGCACCAGCGCCTCATGCAGCGTGGCGAATGCGGCGGCTCGATCGCCCGCAGCGGCGTGCCGCGAGAAGCGCCGCCTGCTGCGGCGCAGATACCAGGTCGAGAGCGCCTCGATGTGGTTGCCCACGAGCTCGGCGGCCGTTCGCGCATCGAACTCGCCCAGCGCGCGCTCGACCCCTGCCGCCAGGCCGGCGGTCCGCGAGAGGATCCAGCGATCGAGCACGGTCCGCTCCGCCAGCTTGGCCTCTCGAATACTTCCTCAAGGCTCCGAAGGATGCTCCCGGGATCCGACTTTCTGCAATACCAGTCGGCACCTTCGCGAATCGCTTGAATGACGTGTCGGAAATTCTCGAACGAAGAGAATGCGAAGATGGGGACTGTCGGTAGCCGCCTGCGAATCAGTCGAAGAAGCTGAAGCCCTCCCAGTTCCTCAGTTTCGCCCTCCATCAGTGACAGATCGAGGAGTATGACGTCGATCCAGGTGCGGTCAGGCAGTGCGCAGAAGCTGCGGCTTCCGTTCTCACGTGTCAAGAACGCTTCTAGCTCGCTCTCTATATCGTCGAATGAGCGCGCATCGTCAAGTGGCGCGGGGAGGATTCTTGGAAGGACTTCTGAGAGCGTGCGCGTCCTTGAAGCTTCAGTAGGATGGCCAAGACGAGGAAAAATGATCTTTTCCCGGACCTCGACCGCCTGATCGTCGATCAATAGGATGGTTGCTGGGAGGGAGGCCAGATTTGCACCGAAGGATCCGCTCTTAATTGGGATCGCAGCCTCAAATGCGGAACAAGCGAAAGCCAGGTCCGCCCGAGAGGTATCGCTGCTTACATCCCGATGCCTCTCTATGGCCGCTGTGACAGCGTCAAAGCGTTTCCTAAGAACAGTAAGAGTTTCAGCGAAGAGCTCCAGAAGCAGTCCACCCCGGATCCCTAGCTCGCTAAGTCCCTTTCCGCATTCTTTCCATCTTTCTAAGTTTTCGGAGAGGGATGTCAAGTCAGGGTTGTGATCTCGGAGCTCTCGCAGGATTCTGAGCACTGGAG
>JBJKRK010000186.1:0-7861 GCA_046704705.1 Candidatus Limnocylindrales bacterium
GCCGCCAGCGCGCTGACGTGAGGGCGCCAGCTCGGGCATCGTGGCTCGGACGATGAGCCGCTCGAGGACCGATGCCCGGTGCCACGCCCCCGTTCCGCCATGCGCAAGATCCGCGAGTTCCTCCGCCTCGCCCTGGGCGAGGGCCTGAGCCGCCGCACGACCGCGGCGGCCACCGGCCTGCCGTACACCACGGTGTCCGATCACCTGGCCCGCGCCGCCAGGGCCGGTCTCGGCTGGCCGCTGCCCGACGGCCTGGACGACGCGCAGCTCGAGGCCCGCCTGTTCGCCAGGTCGGAGCCGCCGCCCGCGGCAAGCCGGCCAGTGCCCGACTGGGCGACCGTCCATCGCGAGCTGCGACGGAAGGGCGTGACCCTCCAGCTGCTGCACATGGAATACAAGGCGCGCGAGCCGGAGGGCTACCAGTACACCCAGTTCTGCCGCCACTACCGGGCCTGGCAGCGTCAACTCGACGTGGTCATGCGCCAGGAACACCGCGCCGGGGAGAAGCTGTTCGTCGACTTCGCCGGGCAGACCATCCCGATCACCGATCCTCGGACCGGCGAGATCCATCAGGCCCAGCTCTTCGTGGCGGTGCTCGGCGCCAGCAGCTACACGTACGCCGAGGCGACAGCGTCCCAGGAGCTGCCCCACTGGATCGCCGCCCACGTCCACGCGTTCTCCTTCTTTGGCGGCTGTGCCCACCTCATCGTCCCCGACAACCTCCGCTCGGGCGTCACACGAGCCCACCGCTACGAGCCCGACATCAACCCGAGCTACGCCGAGATGGCCGCCCATTACGGCGCCGCGGTCATCCCCACGCGACCTCGGAAGCCCAGGGACAAGGCGAAGGCCGAGCAGGGTGTGCTCCTCGCCGAACGCTGGGTACTCGCGGCGCTGCGGCACCGCACGTTCTTCTCCCTCCCCGAGGCGAACGCCGCGATCCGCGAGCGCCTCGCCTGGCTCAACGACCGACCGTTCCGCAAGCTGCCGGGTTCCCGGGCGAGCCTCTTCGCTGAGCTCGACCGCCCGGCGCTGCGGCCGCTGCCCGCCGTCCCCTATGCGTTCGCGGTCTGGAAGACCGCCACCGTCAATGTGGACTACCACGTCGAGGTCGACCACCACTGGTACAGCGTGCCCTACGCCCTCGTCGGCGCGGTGTGCGACATCCGCGCCAGCGCCACCACGGTCGAGGTCTTCTGCCGGGGCCGGCGGGTGGCGAGTCATGCGCGCTCGTCGGAGCGGCGGCACTTCACCACCGACCCTGCCCACATGCCCGAGGCGCACCGCCGCCACGCGGAGTGGAGCCCATCGCGGATCATCCGCTGGGCCGAGCAGACCGGGCCTGCCACGGCCGCCCTCGTGGCCGAGATCATGGCGTCTCGGCCCCACCCCGAGCAGGGCTTCCGCTCGTGTCTCGGGATCATGCGCCTGGGGCGCCGCTACGGAGACGGCCGCCTCGAGGCTGCCTGCGCCCGGGCGCTCGCGGTCCGCGCGCTCTCCTACCGCAGCGTCGAGTCGATCCTGCGTACTGGGCTCGACGGCCTGCCCACCCCCGGGAGCGAGCCGGTCATCCCCACCATCGGTGACCACGCCAACGTGCGCGGCGCCGGCTACTACGAGTGAGAAGGAGATCACCACCATGCTCATCACCCCGACGATCGACAAGCTCCATGCCATGGCCCTCACCGGGATGGCCCGTGCCCTCGTGGACCAGCTCGAGCGCCCCGAGTACGCCGATCTTTCCTTCGAGGAACGACTGGGGTTGCTCGTCGACCGCGAGATGCAGGATCGCGAGAACCGCAGGCTGGCCCGTCACCTGCGGGCCGCCCGCCTGCGCAGCGACGCCGTCATGGAGGATCTCGACCTGCGCGGGCCACGGGGACTCGACCGCTCGACCGTGCTCGGCCTCGCCGAGGCGCACTGGGTGAGCACCCACCGCAACGTGCTCGTGACGGGGCCGACGGGCGTCGGCAAGACGTTCCTCGCCTGCGCCCTCGCCCATGCCGCCATCCGCCGGGGCCACACCGCGCTCTACCTGCGGGTGCCGCGCCTGCTCGACGAGCTCGTGCTCGCGCGGGCGGACGGCCGCCTTCCGCGCCTGATGGCCGCCTGGGCGCGCATCGACGTGCTCGTCCTCGACGACCTCGGGCTCACGCCCGTGCCGCCGGCCCGGGCGGCCGACCTGCTCGAGGTGATCGAGGATCGCGGCGAGCGGCGCTCGACCATCGTCACCAGCCAACTGCCGGTCGGCCGCTGGCACGAGGTCTTGGGTGAGCCCACCGTCGCCGACGCGATCCTGGACCGCCTGGTCCATGCCGCCTACCGCCTGGAGCTTCGGGGCGACTCGCGCCGGCGGACGATGAGGCCCTCCGACGGCCCCACCGGGGGCAGCGCGGCACCCGATCGGCCCGATGACGGGAAACCGCCCGCGTCAGAAGCCCCAGGACGGGCGATTCGTCACCGGGGAGGCATCGATGACCCTCCCGGATCCCCGCCATCGCCCGCCACGGGCGGCGTGCCAGACTATCCGCAGACCACCGAGAGGAGGTGACCAACAGGGGGTGAGCCAGCCCTCACGTCGGCCGCTCCGCGGCCTCCGACCGAGGGTGATCGAAAACCCCGGAATGGGTGATCGGATTCGCCGGAATGCGCAAACTGGGGCCATCTCGGAGACATGGGGAGTACAGGGTCGATGAAGATCGCGGTCGCGACAGAGGACGGCCAGTCCGTCAGCCAGCATTTCGGCCGAGCGCCGTACTACGCCGTCATCACCATCGAGGATGGCGTGATCGCCGGACGCGAGCTGCGTCCGCGGAGCACACCCCACCTCGCCGGGGCGCCGCGCGACGTGCACACTGAGACGGGACCCCACGGGATAGGCCCTGAAGCTCAGGCGCGACACGACCAGATGGCTCAGGCCATCAGCGACTGCGTGGCGCTCATCGCGGGGGGCATGGGCCAGGGGGCGCACGACCGCTTCGCGGCGCTCGGGCTCAAACCGGTGGTGACGGAGCTCCCGACGGTGGACGCTGCCGCCCTGGCGTACGCGCGCGGCCAGCTGGTCGACCGGCTTGAGCGTCTCGACTGAAGGCGTCTGCTCGGACGGCGCCCGTCGACCGCGGCTCGACCGAGGTGAGCGAGCCGCCCCGTGGCCACATGATGGCCGCTGACCAGGCCGTGCCCCAGCCGACCACCCGGCCCGGCGTGCGTAGGCGGGAGCGCAACCTTTCGCTCGCGGACGCCGACCGCTACCTGCTCGCATTGCGCTGGGCGACGCTCGGGGCGGCGCTCCTGCTGGCCCCGTTTGCGGGCACCCCGGCGGCCTCCCTCGACGCCGTGTTCGCGGCGGTGTTCGCCGTGAACCTGGTGGCCACCTTCTACAGCATCCGCTGGCGTCCGTTCGCAGCTGGACGCCCGGCTGCGATCTTGGCCGTCGACGCGCTGCAGGCGGCGGGGACCACGCTGCTCGGTGGAGGGGCACACAGCCCTTTCTTCCCGCTGTTCTTGTTGCTCGTCGCGGAGTTGGCCCTCGCGGTCCCGGCCCGGATGGCGGCAGCGTGGGTGATGACCGCGGGCGCCCTGCACGTGGCCGCCGTGGTGGTGAGTCAGACTGGCGCCTGGACTGGGCCCAGCGCCTACATGGCTGTCGGCAAACTTTTCGTGCTCCTCATCGTCGGCGCCCTGGCCGTCGCCTTCGCCGAACAGGTCCGCCGCGAAGAGCAACATCGCCGCCTGGCGGAACAGCATGCCATGCAGCTGACCACCCTCAACGAGCTCTTCTTCGCCCTGAACCAACCGCGCACCGAGCTGTCCGACGCGCTGCGGGCCCTGCTGGACGGCTCGCAGCGGCTGCTGGCAGCCGACGTCGGCATGGTCTTCCTGTGCGACCCGACGCTGGGCTGCTGGAAGATGAGCGCTGCGCTCGATGGATACGAGACGGTGGGCAGCGAGATCGAGCTGGCCGACTGGGGCTGGCGCATCGCCGCCGACGAGACGTACGCGGCCGGACCGGCGTATGGGCGGCCGCTCCCGCCGGGGTGGCCGGACGCGGACACGCAGGCCGTCGCTGGCATCCGCCTTGCCACGCCGACAGGAGACGAACCCGGGGCTCTCGTGGTGGGGCGAGGCGCAGGCGTTCTCGACGATGCCGAGTGGCTGACCCTGCGAGCGCTCGCCCGTGAGGCCGAGCTCTCGCTGCGCAACGCGCAGCTGCATGCCGACGAACTGGCGCAACTGGCGCAGTTGCGCCAGTTCGAGGAAGCTCGACGCTCGTTCTTCTCCGCGGTGGCCCACGAACTGCGCACGCCGCTCACCGTGCTCAAGACGCTGCTGCCCTCCCTCGACCAGTGGCGCCGCATGTCGGCCCGCCAGCGCGACGATGTGCGGGACCTGACGGTGCAGAACCTGGAGCGGCTCGAGACGCTCATCCGGGAGTTCCTGGAGAGCAGCGAGGTCGAGGCCGGCGCCGTGACGCTCCACCGCGAGCCGCTGGACCTTGCCGGGCGCGCCCGTCGCGTCGCCGCGGGTCTGGCGCCTCTGTTCGAGAGCCGCCGCCAGCGGGTGACGGTGGTGGCCGATGACGGGTTGCCGGCGGTCGACGCGGACCGCCGGCGCGTCGACCAGGTCATCTCCAGCCTCCTCCACAACGCGTACAAGTTCGGGGCTGCGGGCGGGGAGGTCCGGGAGGTGCTCACCGCCGACGGCGCTTCGGTCCGGCTGTGCGTGGAGGACGACGGTCCCGGGGTGCCCGCCGAGGCGCAGGCGCATGTCTTCGAGAAGTTCTACTCGCTGCCGGGCCAGTCATCGATCGCGGGCGTCGGACTGGGGCTGTACATTTCGCGCGAGCTCGTATCGCTCCATGGCGGAAGACTCTGGTACGAGCCACGACCGGGAGGCGGCAGCCGCTTCTGTCTTACCCTGCCAGCCGCAGCAGAGGGGCCCGATGGAGACGGCGACGCGCAAGATCCTGGTCATTGACGACGAGCGCGATGTACTGCGTGCGGTTGGCCTGACGATCAACCTGCAGGAACCCGGCTGGGAGGTGCTCACCGCGCAGGACGGTGAACGGGGTCTCGACCTTATCGAGCAAGCCGACCCCGATGTCGTCCTGCTCGACCTGCAGATGCCCGAGCCCGACGGGTTCGAGGTCCTGCGGCGGATCCGGCTCTTCAGCAACGTGCCGGTGGTGATCCTCACCGTCCGCGACGACGAGCTCGACAAGGTGCGCGGGCTCCAGCTGGGAGCCGATGACTACGTGGTGAAGCCATTCGGGCACCTGGAGCTCCTCGCCCGCCTGCGCTCCGTGCTGCGGCGGGCAAGCGGGCACGTCGTGCCCGACGAGCCGCCTCTTTCGCTCGGCGAGCTGCGCATCGAGTGGGGGCCGCATCGGATCTACCTGCGGGGACAGCCCGTCCGCTTGACGAGCACCGAGTACCGGCTCCTGGAGCTCCTCGCCCGCAACGCTGGCCACCTCGTGGAGAACGGCGTGCTCCTGGCACGTGTCTGGGGCCCCGACGCGCAGGACGACACCGACTACCTGAAGACGTACATCCACCGCCTGCGCGCCAAGCTCGAGGATGATCCGGCGCACCCGCGCTACCTGCTCACCGAGCGCGGCACGGGCTACTGGATGCCACGCTCCCTCGACGCGCCGACGGGAGATATGGCGCAGCCCCGGCCAGGAATCTGACCGGGGCTGCTGGAGGCGATGGGGTCGGCGTGATCCGGTCGCCTTTCGGATGCGGGGGCCGCCCGGACTACTCCCCAGCAGCGCCGGGGCGGCCACCCAGGGTCACATCGTCTTGGGATGCTGGAGCTGGCCCATGGCCACCGCGGCCCACCCGGCCAGGACGGCCACGATGACGCCCACGCCCACGTCATTCCAGAGCGGGACCGCGCTACCCGAGTAACCCAGGACGAACGGCGCGGCGATCAGCCAGAGGCCCAGGATCGCGTTGATCCAGTCGAGCCCCCGGTCCGTGCTCTCCTGGTTGGAGAGGGCGGCCCACACGCCCAGCACGACGAGCGCCAGGCCGATGATCACCGCGTCCCACAGGAACGCCGTGGTGGCGGTGAAGCCCAGCAGGAAGGGGGCGACCACTTCCCAGGCCCCGGCCAGCGCCACCAGCCAACTCAACGTCTTCTGCGTTGTCATCGCGCGACTCCTTCGCGTTTCACCTCCCGGGGAACCCTTCCTCGGTGCACTGGCACCGTTCTACCGGCCGGGGGTGGATGGGCCGGTGAACGCCGGTGAACGATGGGTGAACGGGGGAGCAATCCAGAACCCGTGGGAGTCGATGCGATGACCACGTGACCCGACAGCTGCACCGGAGTCGTACCAGGACGCCTGCTCCTCATTGAAGATGCCCGATCTGGCAACAACACGGTCCGCGACGCGCGCAGCCGCGGGAGGGTCCGGCCGATACGCCCGCGGATGGACGCTCAGCGCCGCCACACCTCGCCGCTGGCGACCGCGCGTAGGGTACCCAGGCTCACGACCAGCCAGAACCCGAGCAGGAGGACGAAGAGAGCGACCGATGTCGCCTCGAGGAAGCCCAGGTGCCAACTGCGTGCCAGGGCGAGCGTACTCGCCGCGTACGCACCGAGGGGAAACGTGAAGCCCCACCAGCCCAGGCCGTACGGGAACTCGCCACGCCGCAGGTACGCAGCCAGCAACAGGATCGCCGAGGCCAGCCACCACAGGCCAAAGCCCCACAGTGCGGTTGCCGTCAACGCCGAGAGCTGCGCGACGACTGGCGCGACCGAGCCCCACAGCGGTGCGCCTGCCTGCGCGGTTCGCAGGAGGACCAGGCTGCCCACCCCGATCGGCCCCAGACCGATCCACAGCGACGGCGCGAGCGGGGCCGCCGGCAGCGGGTGAAAGATCAGCCGGTCGTAGAGGAGTGATGCGACGAGGACGAACAGCACGAATCCCATGCCCCAGAAGGCGTACGCGGCGAATAGGAGCCCGACCGCGTCCTCGTGACTGACGTGCGGCAGCAGCGGAAGCAGGGCGAGAGGCACAACGATGTTCACCACGGGCGGGATGAACCAGGCTCCATTGGCCAGCTCGGGGCCCACCGGGTGCGAAACAAACAATAGATGGGCGAAGAGCACGCTCACGAGGAACGCCAGCACGATCCCGATGGCGGACAGCGCGCCGACCGCGAGCGCGATGTCGCGCGCGGCACCTACCGACGGCCCCACGGTCGCGATCCCCACCGCGAGCACCAGGATGCCGCCGGGGAAGGTGCCATACAGCGCGCCAGCAACTGGATTGGCCAGGTCCGCTTGCGCCGCATCGGGATGCTGCACCCAGCGCAGCACATACGGGATTCCGAGGACGATCGCGAGCACCCCGGAAACTACGACCATGACCACACCGAAGGCTCGGGCGAGATCGCCCAAGCCTGCGATCTGCCCTGGGTTCTGGTAGGCGATGATCCCCACAATGGCGGTGCCCATGACGGCGCCGTACCAGCCGGGATGGAACCCGCGGAGCCGCACGACAGGCGCGGTGGCTGCGGCCTCAGTGGCAAGCAACGTCGAAGACACGAAAGAACCTCCTTTAGGGCGGGTCACGTCAAGGCGTCGGAACGGTGTCCCGTCGAGCACAGCTCGGGACACGGGCGACGGCCGTGGGGCGGCTGTGCCGACTGACGCATCAGAGCAGGTCCAGCACCATCTTCGCGGCGATCAGCCAGAGCAGGACGCCGACTATCCGCTTGAGTTGCCCGCCCGTGAGCCGTGTCTGCATGACGTGCGTGCCGAGGAGCGATCCGGCACCCGCGAGCACGGCCATCGTGATGGCGAACGCCGGGTCGAGCCCGCCCTGCGCGACATGCCCGGCGAAGCCCGAGAG
>JBJKRK010000187.1:0-3706 GCA_046704705.1 Candidatus Limnocylindrales bacterium
GGGACCGAGTTTTCATCTGGTTCAGACTCCGGGGAGTTGGGGGCGGAACGTCACACCAGGCTGCGCAGGGCGCGCGCCAGACCATCGAGGATGGATGCTCCGCCAAGCCGCGTGAGCTTGAGGGAGAGCGGTCGCGCGCGACGGACTTCCGCCTGGAACTGCACTTCGTGAAAGGCCGCGGAGAGCCCCTTCATGCGAGGCACCGCGGAATCGTTAAAGGTAATGCGCGCCTCGTCGCCGCGCACCAGGATGCTCTCCACGCCCAGGGCGCCGCCGGCCAGCCGCAGCTCGGCCAGGGCCAGCGTCGCCTCGGCCGGCGGTGGAAGGGGGCCGAACCGGTCGCGCAGCTCGCCGCGCAGCGCTTCGACCTCCCGCGACTCCTGAACCCGCGAAATGCGGCGGTAGACGTCGAGTTTGGCGTCCTGCGACGGCACGTAGTCGTCGGGCAGGTGGTGCGGAACGTCCATGTTGACGTCCGCCGGCACGAGTTTGGGCGCGCCGTCCCCCGACACGAGATGGCGCACGGTCTCGTCGAGCAGGCGCAGATACAGGTCGAACCCCACCGCCTGCACGAATCCCGACTGCTCGGGCCCCAGCAGATTCCCCGCCCCGCGCATCTCCATGTCGCGGAGCGCGATGCGGTAGCCGGCCCCCAGCTCGGTGTGGTGCTCCAGCACGCGCAGCCGGCGCTCGGCGTCGGGATCCACGACGTCGGGCACGAGCAGGTAGCAGTACGCCCGGCGGTGGGACCGCCCCACGCGCCCGCGGAGCTGGTAGAGCTGGGCGAGGCCGAAGTGGTCGGCCCGGTTCACGAACATCGTGTTGGCGTTGGGCACGTCGAGCCCGCTCTCGACGATCATCGTCGAGACGAGGACGTCCACGTCGCCGCTCACGAACCGGTGCATCACCGCCTCGAGGTCGTGCTCGCGCATCTGGCCGTGGGCCACGGCGGTGCGGGCCCGCGGGAGCACGCGCTTCACGTGGTCGGCGATGCCCTCGATGGTCTCGATCCGGTTGTGGACGAAGAACACCTGGCCGCCGCGGTCGAGCTCGCGGGCCAGCGCCTCCTCGATCAGGCCGTCGTCCCACGGCTCGAGCGAGGTGAGCACCGGCGAGCGGTCGCGGGGCGGCGTCTGCATCAGCGTCATGTCGCGCAGCCCGGCCAGCGACATGTGGAGCGTGCGCGGGATCGGCGTCGCGGTGAGCGTCAGGACGTCGGTCTCGAGGCGGAGCTGTTTGAGCCTTTCCTTATGCTTGACGCCGAACCGGTGCTCCTCGTCGATCACGAGCAGGCCCAGCGCCTTGAACGTCACGTCGGGGCTGAGCAGCCGGTGGGTGCCGATCACGACGTCCACCTTCTGCCCGGCCAGGTCGGCCACGATCTCCTTCTGCCGCCTGGCGGTCTGGAAGCGGCTCAGCATCTCGATCCGCACCGGGAAATCGGCCAGCCGCTCGGTGAACGTGCGCAGGTGCTGGTCGGCGAGGATCGTCGTCGGCACGAGCACCGCCACCTGCCGCCCCGACTGCACGGCCTTGAACGCCGCGCGCACGGCGATCTCGGTCTTGCCGTACCCCACGTCGCCGACGAGCAGCCGGTCCATGGGGCGCGTGCTCTCCATGTCGCGCTTCACGTCCTGCGTCGCGGTGCGCTGGTCGGGGGTGTCCTCGAACAGGAACGAGCTCTCGAGCTGCTTCTGCCACGGCGTGTCCGGGACGTGCGACGGCCGCGTGGCCACCTTGCGGCGGGCGTACAGCTCGAGCAGCTCGGCGGTCATCTCGCGGATCGCGGCGCGCGTCTTGTCGCGCTGCTGCGCCCACCGCCTGCCGCCCAGGTGATGGAGCCGCGGCGGCGGCGAGTCCTCGCTCACGTCGCTCGCCGAGCGGTAGCGCTCGAGCTGGTCGATGCGGTAGAGCGGGACGTTGAGCCGGTCGCCGCCCTCGTACTCCACGACCGCCACCTCGAGCGTGCTCTGGCCGACGAAGATCGTCTCCATCCCGCGGTAGATGCCGACGCCGTGCTCGAGGTGCACCACGTAGTCGCCGGCCCGCAGCTCGGCGGAGTCGAGCGCGATCCCGCTCACGTAGCGCCGCTTGCGCCGGATGCGGCGCTCGCGGCGGAAGATCTCGTGGTCGGTGAGCACGCGCAGCCCGCGGCCGCCGTCGGCCGGCGGGATCACGAACCCGCCCTGCAGTACCCCCACGGTGAGCGCCGCCGCGCTGGGCCCGCTCCCCTCCTCGGAGAGCAGCTCCTCCAGCCGCTCGGCCTGCCCCGTGTTGTCGCACAGGATCACCGTCGGCATGCCGTCGCGGACCAGACGGCGCAGCCACCGGATGTCCCGGTCCACGGGTTCCGGCTCATGCAGCGGGAAGGTGACGTCGGCCTCGGCGCCGGCCGGGGCCAGCCGCACCGTGGCCAGCGCGGTCAGCATGCCCAGCACCTGCTCCGGCGCCTCGAACAGCTCGTCGCGCGATGCCGGATCCTCGCCGCGCCGCTGCGCCAGCGCGATGTGATGCTGCGCCTCCTCCCACGTGCGGCGCAGCTCGGGCTCGAGGTGCGTGCCGATCGGCTCCACGACCAGCGTGTCGGGCGGCAGCAGCGCGAGCAGCGTGGTGCGCTCGGCCGCCGCCTCGCCGGTCGGACGCGCCGACTCGGCGGGGAGCACGAGCGCCGCCGGGACGTCGCGCGTCGAGATCTGCGAGCCGATGTCGAACTGGCGCAGCTCCACGATCTCGTCGCCCCAGAACTCGGCGCGCACCGGATCGGCCATCCCGAAGCTGTAGACGTCGAGGATGCCGCCGCGCACGCTGAACTGCGCGACGTCGTCGATCATCGGGACGCGCTCGAATCCCATCTCCTCGAGGCGGGCCACGAGTTCGGTGGGCCGGTGGCGCTCGCCCTTCTTCAGCTCCAGGCGCAGCGTGCGCAACGCGCCCGGCACGCGCGTGCGCTCCAGCGCGGCGCGGGCCGTGGTGATGAGCACGCGCAGCTCGCCGCGCGAGACGCGCTCGAGCGTCTCCACGCGCTCGCCGGCGATCTCGAGGTGCGGCTCGGTCTCGCCCAGCCCCTCGCGCGGCGGATAGAACGCCGCGGCGCCCTCGGGGAGCAGCGGCTGCACGTCGGCCAGCCAGCGCTCGGCTTCCGGCACGCTGTCGGCGATCACGGCGAAGAACCGCGTGCTCAGCCGGCGGGCCAGCGCGCCCAGGAAGACGGCGTCGCTCGAGCCGCGCAGGCCGGTCACCGACAGCGCCTCGTAGGGCGCGGGGAGCCGCGACAGCGTGCGGTCGAAGGCGGGCAGTCGCTCGACGGCGTCGAGCAGGGCGTCGAGCGCCATCAGTGATCGCTCCCGGTCTGCCGCGCGGCGACGACGCCCTCGACCACGAGCACGACGAGCAGCGCGGCGAGCAGGGGCACGGCGATGGGACGCGGCGCCGGCACGTCGAACAGAACGCGCGCGAAGGCCGCGTCGTCGGTCACGACGTGGGCGTGCGGGCCGAGGAGGCGGGCGAAGCCAGCCGGCGTCCAGCGGGCGAGGTCCGACTCGCGCGGCTCGGGGTTCACGACCACCGCGCCCTCGCGGCGGCCGTCGCGAGTGAAGAAGTACGTCCCGGCGGCGGCCGGCGCCTGGAGCGCGGCGCCGGGCGTGCCGGCCGTTCCGTTCAGCGCGTCGGCCCACGACGGCCATACGAGTTCCTGTAACGGCGCGGT
>JBJKRK010000188.1:0-5315 GCA_046704705.1 Candidatus Limnocylindrales bacterium
GCGAGCTGCCGCGCGCGTGGCCCGAGGCGTACCTCGCGCCGCGCGCCTGGCGCGCGGCGTTGCACGGCGCCCTGACGCTCGAGCTGACCTGGGAGAGCGAGCTGGAGGGGGCGCCGCCAGGCCTGAACCCGTTCGGCTGGCACGAGCCCGCGTTGCCGCCGTCGCGCATCGCCGGCCTGGCCGCCTCGGTCAGTGCCTGGAGGGCTGCCGGCGATCGGGTGGTGATCACCTCCGACCAGGCGGCGCGCCTGGCCGAGGTGCTGGGGGACTCGGGGATCTTCGCCCCCCCGGTCGCCCGGGCGTCCGAGGCGCCGCCGCGCGGTGGGCTGCTGCTCGTGGAACGGAGCCTGAACAGCGGATTCGCTGGCGGACCCGATGGCCTGGTGGTGTTGACCGACCGCGAGCTGTTCGGCGCGGTGCGGGTGCGTCGACCACGAGCGCTGCGACGCGTCGTCCCGCGGGACCTCCTCGAGCGGCTCTCGCCGGACGATCTGGTGGTGCACGTCGACCACGGCATCGCGCGCTATGCCGGCCTCGTGCGGCGCCCTGCCGCGGGCCCGGGGAGCGAGGAGCGCGACTACCTGGATCTGCGCTTCGCCGGCAGCGACCGGATGTTCGTGCCCGTGGAACAGATCAACCGGGTCACGCGCTACAGCGGCGGCGAGAACCCACCGCTCTCCCGGCTCGGCGGTGGCGAGTGGCTCCGCACGAAGGCGCGCGTGAAGCGGGCGGTAACGGACCTCTCCCGCGAGCTGCTCGAGCTGTACGCCGCGCGGGCGGCTGTGCACGGCCATGCCTTTTCCTCCGACACCCCCTGGCAGCAGGAGATCGAGGCCGCGTTCCCCTATGAAGAAACGCCGGACCAGCTGCGCGCCGCCGTCGAGACGAAGCGCGACATGGAGCGGGAGCAACCGATGGACCGCCTGGTGGTGGGCGACGTCGGCTACGGGAAGACGGAGGTCGCGCTCCGCGCGGCATTCAAGGCGATCCAGGATGAGCGCCAGGTGGCGGTCCTCGTGCCGACCACGGTGCTGGCGCAGCAGCACTACCGGACCTTCGCGCAACGGTTCGCGGCGTACCCGGCCACTGTGCGGCTGCTCAGCCGGTTCGTTGCGCCGCACGAACAGGAGCGCACCCTGGCCGGCCTGGCCAGCGGCGGCGTCGACCTCGTGATCGGGACGCACCGGCTGCTTTCGAAGGACGTCGTCTTCCGCGATCTGGGCCTCGTGATCGTCGACGAGGAGCAGCGGTTCGGCGTGGCGCAGAAGGAGCGCCTGAAGCAGCTCCGGCGCAGCGTCGACGTCCTGACGCTCTCGGCCACGCCGATCCCGCGGACGCTGAACCTCGCGCTTGCCGGGGTCCGCGACATGAGCGTCATCGAGACGCCGCCGGAGGATCGCCTGCCGATCACGACGCGGGTCGCGGAGGCGTCCACCGGCCTGGTGCGCGACGCCATCCTGCGCGAGCTCGACCGCGGCGGGCAGGTCTTCTTCGTCCACAACCGCGTCGAGACGATCGAGGCGCAGGCCGAGCAGCTCCGCCGGTTGCTGCCGCAGGCGCGCATCGCGGTGGCGCACGGCCAGATGGCCGAAGGGGCGCTGGAGCGCGTGATGCTCGCCTTCGCGGAAGGGGCGCATGACGTGCTCGTGTGCACGACGATCATCGAGTCGGGTCTCGACATCCCCAACGCCAACACGATCATCATCGACCGCGCGGACGCGCTCGGGCTGGCACAGCTGTACCAGCTCCGGGGGAGGGTCGGCCGCAGCAGCCGGCGCGCATACGCGTACCTGTTGTACCGGCGCCGCGAGCGTCTGTCGGACGTGGCCCGCAAGCGGCTTCAGGCGATCTTCAACGCCTCCGAGCTGGGCGCCGGCTTCCAGATCGCCCTGTCCGACCTGGAGATCCGGGGCGCGGGGAACATCCTGGGCGCCGAGCAGCACGGCCACATCGCGGCCGTCGGGTTCGACCTCTACACGCGGCTGCTGAGCGAGGCGGTCGAGGAGGGGCGCGCCGCCCTGGAGGCACGCACCCCGCAGCTGCCCCGTCCCGTGGCGGTCGTGGACCTGCCGGTCGACGCGTATCTCCCGGACGACTACGTGGCAGGGGAGGCGCAGAAGCTGGAGTTCTACCGCCGGCTCGCGCGGGCGGCAACCGGGTCCGAGCTCGAGTCGATCCGGGCCGACCTGGCCGACCGCTTCGGCCCGCTGCCCGCACCCGGCGAGCGGCTCTTCGAGGTGGCGCAGCTGCGCCTGCGCGCCGAACAGGCCGGTATCGCCTCCCTCGCCCGGGACGAGGGCCGCCTGGTGGTCCGCTTTGCCGGTGAATGGTCCCGCGCCTCCACCGCGAGGGCGCTCGCCCCGACGGATCCGGGAGATCCGTTGCGGGCGGTTTCCGGCGGGATCGCGTACGCTTCGAACCAGCTGCGGGTCCGGCTGCCGCGGGATCCCCGCGCCGCATGGGCGTGCTCCGTGGCCATCGTCGAGCGGCTCGCTGCCGCGGCGACCGGCTCCGGGCGACCCTCAACCTGACGGCCTCCCTCAACAGGGCCCCGCCCGCGACCGCACGACCGGTCAACCCTGCATGCACATCTGGAGCGCAGATGGCGACAAACGGATCTCATCGGGGGCCTGACGACGGGGCGGTCGGCCGGTTCTTCGGCCCGCTGCGCCGCTATGTCCGCGAGCTCGACGCGGCCAGTCTCGAGCGGATGCGACGCGACGAGGTGCGACGTGGCGAGTACGCCGCTGCCCGAGCCTCCCGCACCGAAGAGCTGCGCGCGGAGGCAGCGTTGTTCGGCGAGCGCCTCCCGCGCTGGCTGAAAGGCGACGAGAGCGAGGTCGGTTCGCGCTGGATCGCAGCGGCCGACATCGCGTTGCGGCACCGGCGGACCGGCCCGCCATTCGCCGTCGGGGTGCGCGCGCGCCGGGCAGCCCTTCCGGGCATCTGGCTGCCGGCGGGCAGCCACCTCCGCCTCGCCGCGATCACGGGCGCGGCAGGATCGATGGAGGGAGAGCCCGCACGACATCTCGGATCGCCGGTGCAGCCCGGCGGGGCGCCGTCCGGCGCGGCTCGACCGCTCCGCACGTTCGAGGTGCTCGACGGCTCCCTGGCGGGCGCCAGGATCGAGGTCGCGGCCCGCGACACTGGCAGGTTCCGGCGGCAGAGCCTCGTGGCGGCCGCGATGATCGCGCCGGAAGAGGATCGCATCGGCGCGTACGCGTCTGCGGCCGCGAGCCTGCTGCACCAGCTGGAGGAGCTGGAGCGGGGCGCCGACCATGCCGACGCGGTGGTGCGCCACCAGGCGGGCTGGGCGTGGGCGCACGGGCTCGCCAGGCCGCCACAGCATCGCCGGTGGCATTCCTGGTTCCACCGCGACGGTGGGGGAGTCCGCGACGGTGGGGGAGTCGACCGGGAGGACGGCCCGGGAGACGCGGAGCGCCCGCGCGAGTAGTCCGCGCGCGGGCGAGCGGGTCCGACGTGTGGCTGCCCGACCTCCGGCCCATGTCACGGAGTTCGCCCGCGGGCGGGTCCCACGGATGCACTCGGGGCGCCCGCCAGCGCCCGTCGCGGTGCCCGCCAGCGCCCGTCGAGTGCCCGCCAGCGCCCGTCGCGGTGCCCTGGCGTGCCTAGAATGGCAGCGGCCCTGTCCAGCCCTGACCGGGAGGCACGCCCACGATGCGCAGCGGTTCGCCACACCAGCCATCCACCGTCGAAGGTCGACTCGTCCTGGAGGGTCGGGTCGTCGCCGGCCGCCTCCACCTCGCCGGCGGCCTGATCGAGCACGTCGAGCCCGATGATCGCGCGAGCGGCCCGTTCGTGGCGCCGGGCTTCGTCGACGTGCACGTCCACGGCTGGGGCGGCCACGACGCCATGGGCGGCTCGGAGGCACTGTCCGGGATGGCGCGGGCGCTGCTGCGACAGGGCGTCACGAGCTTCCTGCCGACGGCCGTCACCGCCTCGCTCGCGACGTTGCGGGAGTTCGCCTCGAGCGTGCGCGCCTGGAGCTCGATCGCGCCCGAGGATGGGGCGGCGCCGCTCGGCTTCGACCTCGAGGGGCCGTTCATCTCGCCCGCGCGGGCGGGGGCCCAGAACCCGGCCTTCATCCAGGTTCCTGCCGCGGTCGGCTGGGAATCGTTCGTGCCGCTCCTCGACGGTTTGCGCCTCATCACGATCGCGCCCGAGGTGGACGGCGCCCTGGACTTCATCGAACGGCTCGCGGCGGCCGGGGTGACGGTCGCGCTGGGGCACTCGACCGCAACTGCCGAGCAGGCCCGCGCCGGGTATGCCGCGGGCGCGCGCTCCACGACGCACCTGTTCAACGCGATGACCGGCGTCCACCAGCACGAACCGGGGCTCGCCACGATCGCGCTTGGCGACGACGGCGTCTGCGTGGAGCTCATCGCCGACGGTCACCACGTCGATCGAAGCCTCTGGCCGCTGATCCTCCGCACGAAACCGGCGGGCCGGTTGCTCCTGGTGAGCGATGCGATCAGCCTGGCCGGCACGGGCGACGGGCGCACCACCCTCGGCGGGCTGGAAGTCGAAGTGCGCGGCGATCAATGCCGGCTCGTCTCGGACGGACACCTCGCGGGCAGCGTGATCGCCCTCGACACCGCGGTGCGTAACCTGGTGCTGGCCGGCGTGCCCCTGCCGGCGGCGGTCGCGGCGGCGTCCGTGCACCCGCTCGCGCTGCTCGGTGTGCGGGATCGCGGACGCCTGGCGCCCGGCCTCCGCGCTGACCTTGCGGTGCTGGACGACGACCTGCGGGTGCGCCGCGTGATGCGGGCGGGGACCTGGGTCGAGGTGCCGGCCCGCAACGCCTGACGCATTCACGTCGCCTGCACGCAACCGCCGCCGGCGCGTGGTGGCCCGCTTCGGGCAACGTCGCGTCAGCCCTTCACCACCGCCAGCGGCCGCAATCGCGCCACGCGCCGGGCAAGGCCCGCCCCCTCGGTCACCGCGATGACGGCCTCGACGTCCTTGTACGCGATGGACGCCTCCTCGGCGAGCAGATCGCGCCGCTCCGCCCGCACCACGATCCCATCGGCGGCCATACCCGCGGCGACGTCGACACCGCGCAGCTCGCGCAGGGCGTCGTGGCGTGAGAGGTTGCGACCCGCGCCGTGGCAGGCCGAGCCGAAGCTGCGCTCCATCGCGCCGGGCAGGCCGACGGCCACGTACGAGCACCTGCCCATGTCGCCGGGGACCAGGACAGGTTGACCGATCTCCCGGTACGCCGGGGGAACGTCCGGGTGGCCGGCGGGGAACGAGCGCGTGGCACCCTTCCGGTGAACCCACACGTCCATCTCTTC
>JBJKRK010000189.1:0-4043 GCA_046704705.1 Candidatus Limnocylindrales bacterium
CGATGCTCGCCAGCGGCGGGTCCGCGACCGCCGCCATCGACGTGCTGAAGCGCTGGGGTGCGTCGCGCATCAAGCTGATCAATCTGATCGCGGCGCCCGAGGGCGTGCATGCGGTTTCCACGGCGCATCCGGATGTGGCGATGTACTGCGCGGCCGTCGACCGGCAGTTGAACGAGCGGGGCTACATCCTCCCCGGCCTCGGCGACGCCGGCGACAGGCAGTTCGGTACGGGCCAGGCAGGCTAGAGAGCGCGCGCGCGCACTCATCCCCTCACCTCGGATCACCCTGGCGACGAGAGAGCATCCAGCGACGCCAGCGACACGATGCCGTCCGCACTGCGGGCCAGGGAGGCGTCGATCGTTACGAGCGCGTCGGCCTGCAACCGCGTCACCGCAAGGTATTCGGCGTCGCCGATGGTGTCCCACCCCTGCTCCGATGCGATGCGCCAAGCCGTACGCCGCGAGACCCGATCGCCCAGCAGCCGCATCTTCACCTCCGTCAACCGCTCATGGAGCTGCAGCGCCTCGGCCTCCGTGATCTCCCCGCGACGGACCTGGCCGTACAGCAACGACAGTGCCTCCGACCGGATCGAGTTGGGGGCAACGAGCTGGTGGTCGGGATGGATCTGCACGCCGGCCGACACGACGTGCACGAGGGTCTGGGGATCGACAACGTACCGCGCCATGGAGCGCAGCGTACGGCCCGCTGCAAGAGGAGCGCGTCACTTCGCGGGCGGCACCGGCTGTTTCGCCTGAGGTCGATCACGTCGCCGGATGACCGATCGCCCGCTCCGGCGCTTCCCGTAGGGCTCGCCAGGCGAAGCCGCCTCCGACGGGCGTGACCGCCCCGAGAATGATGCCCAGGACGGGGTCGAACGCCTGGCCGTCGAGCGCGGCGCCTGCCGGCACCGGGAGGATCGTCAGTCCGAACAGGGGCAGGAACACGAGCAGCGGCACGGCGAGTCGGACCGCCGGGCGGCCCCTGAGGGGCCGGACCCCGGTGAGGCGTCGTCATCATCGATCGCCTCCTGGCTCAGATCACTCCCCGGCGACCGCGGCCCGGCTGCAGGTAGATGTGGAAGCGCCACGTGTGCAGCCCGAAGAGCGCCCCGATCGCGCCCCGGCGTATGAGCTCGAAGGGTGTCGGCCGGCTGGCGATGGCCTGCCGGCGCGCCTCCCCGGAGACGAGCAGCGGCAGCCCGACAACCGCGGCCAGGCCTGCGACGCACGTCTCGAACCACAGGAGAACGGCGGGACCGCGGCGCAGGAGGGTCGCGGTTCCGGAGCCGACGAGAGCCACGTCGCGTGCCAGCAGCCCGACCGACACCGCCTCGACGACGAGTGCGCCCCGCCTGCCGAACCGGTCGATCGCGAGCTGCGTGAGCGGGAACCCGAGCCCGCTGACGACAAGGACGATCCGGCCGAGCACGCGTCGGCTCATGTCGGGCGGTCCGCCGCGCCCGGCGCGGTGAGCACTGGAGGCCTGACGACCGCGGTGAGGCGACCGACGATCGAAGACGCAGCGCGGATGAGGCCTGGCCTGTCGAACATCCTGTTCCCCCTCGCGGGCGTCTGACCTGCCGGGTCCGGCGCGCTGCGCGTGATCGCGTCCCCGACAGCGTGGATGCTGGGAGACCGGGCCCGCACCAAACAGGGCCAGACGGACCGATCCAACCGCCGATCACGGTCAGGCACGCGCGCGCTCCCGTCCGGCTGGTCGGCCGTGAGCGCGCGGCGCAGGCGTGCAGGCCACCGTCGGGCTGGTCGGCCCTTGAGCGCATCATGTCGCCCGGCCATGCTCAGCCCGATTCGTTCTGAGGGAGGGGTTGCCATGGCCGTCGTGCCGCCGCCCGTTGCATTCGAGCATGCCCGGGACTACCGCGACGAGATCACCGCGCCTGCCGATCGGATCCGTCTGCTCGACGTGCCCCTGCGCCGCTACCTGATGGTCGACGGCACCGACCGCCCCGGCGGCGAGGGCTTCGGCAACGCCGTCGGTTCGCTGTACCCGGTCGCGTACACGCTGCACTTCCTCCTCAAACGCCGCGGCGTCGACGCCCCGGTGGGTGGCCTCGAGGGCCTCTTCTGGACCGATGCGCTGGGCCCCATCGCGCCCGAGACGCTGCAGTCCGCCGGCGGCGGAGGCGTGCCGTGGAGCTGGCGCCTTCTGCTGCCGGTGCCGCGCGAGGCGACCGATGCCGACGTCGCGCAGGCGTTCGAGGAGGCCGGACGCAAGAAGACGCGGCCGCGCCTGCTGGAACAGGTGCGCTGCGAGGCGTGGGAGGAGGGGCCGGTGGCGCAGATCATGCACGTCGGGCCGTATGACGCCGAGCCTCCCACCATCGAGCGGCTGCACCGCGAGATCGTCGATCGCGGGCTGCGGGCCCGCGGCTGCCATCACGAGATCTACATCAGCGATCCGGGTCGGACGAAGCCCGAGCGGCTGAAGACGATCATTCGCCAACCCGTCGAGCCGGCCTGAGCGACCTCGGGGGCCGCCAGGTCGGCTGTCCGGCCGCTGGCGCGCGTCCCGGGAGATCCTGGTCGCGCACCCGCTTCGCTCAGTCGCCGTGGCCACGCTGGTCGGTGGCAGGGGCCGTACGATGCGCGGCGTGAACACGTCGGCGACGTGGATGCGTGGCGCAGCGTTGAACGTGGCGATTGCCCTCGCCTCGCTGGCGCTGGCAACCGGAGTCGTCGCCCTGCTGCAGTCATATGCGGGCGTGCCCGACGCGCTCGTCGTGTATCTCGCGGCCGTGGTCGTCACCGCCGTCGTCGGCGGACCGGCGTGGGCCGCGGCGGCCGCCGTGGCCGCGGCGCTCCTCTACGACTTCCTGTTCGTCCAGCCGCTCCACACGTTGACGATCCTTGCACCCACCGACGTCGTCGGCACGATCCTGCTGCTGTTCGTCGGGATCGTGGTGGGCGAGCTGGCGGCCCTGCAGCGGTCGCGGGCAGATGCCGCGCAGGCACGAGAGCGCGAGGCCGTCGCGCTGTTCCGCGTGAGCCGGGAGCTCGCGACCCGCATCTCGACCGGCGATGCGCTGCTCAGCGTCGCGCGACTGGTGCGCACCGAGGTCGGAATGCAGCGCGTGTGGATCTCGCTCGGCCCGGAGGACGCCTGGGAGCGCGTTGCGGCTGACACGGGGGGGGAGCCACGGCCGACGCCCAGTGCGACGTACGTCGTGTTGTCCCGTACGCCCGACGAGACGCCCGCCGAGTGGGTGCGCGTCCACGAAGCGACGCGTCGGGGGGCGACTCGGGGCGAGACACCGGACATCCCGTACGGGGTGCGCATCGAGGCCGGCGGCGCTCGGCTGGGCACGCTCTGGGGTCTTCGAGCGCGCAGGACTCGGGCGCCGGATCGCCCTGCCACGCGTCTGCTTGCCGCCGCGGCCGATCAGATCGGTCAGGCGTTGGAGCAGGACAGGCTCGCCGCAGAAGCGCAGGAGATCGAGATCACCCGCCGCAGCGACGAGCTGAAGAGCGCGCTCCTGGAGTCGGTGTCGCACGACCTGCGCACACCCCTCGCGTCGATCCGGGCGGCTGCCGGCACGCTCCGCGATCCCGACGTGCAGCTCAGCCCGGAGGACGAGCGTGCCAGCGCGGAGGCGATCGACGCTGAGGCCGAGCACCTGAATCGCCTCGTGACCAACCTGCTCGACCTCAGCCGGATCGAGGGAGGTGCGCTGCGAGCCGAACGGCGGGCGTTCGAGCTCGACGACCTTGTGGAGCGCACGGTGAGCCGCCTTCGGCCCCGGCTGTCGGACCGCCGGATGACCGCCTCCTTCGACGCGCCCCCCGTCGAGACCGATGCGACGTTCCTGGACGAGATCGTGACGAACGTCCTCGAGAACGCCCTGAAGTACACACAGGCAGGAGCCGAGATTCGGATCTCCTCCCGCCGGCTGCCGGAAGAACGCTTCGTCCGCCTGACCATCGAGGATGGAGGGCCGGGGGTGCCGGCGGAGGCGCTGGAACGCCTCTTCGACAAGTTCTACCGGGCACCGTCCCGGCCGGAAGGACCGCGACCCGGGACGGGAA
>JBJKRK010000190.1:0-4146 GCA_046704705.1 Candidatus Limnocylindrales bacterium
GTGCGAACCCCCGTGCTCGCGGATCTGTCGGAAGTGGGCCTCGTCGACGGCGAGGCGGCTGAGCCAGTGCAGCTCGGGGCGCGTCACCGGGCGAGTTCGTGGAGCGCCGCCCGGTACCGTTTGGCCGCTCGACGGGTGGCGGCGAGCTCGGCCTCGAGGTCGTCTGTGTAGGGGGTGAGCAGGATGCCGTGCTCGGTCTCGATCGCCAGGACGCGGTCACCGGGGGCGAGATCGAGACGTTCGACCATCTCCTTCGGCAGCGTCGTGCCCACCGATCCCCCCACCCGTCGCAGCGTGATCGGACGTGCCATGAGAAAGAAGATAGCACGGACGTGCTACTCGACCGGTGAGCGCCGCCGGGAGCGACTCGATGATGCCAGGCCAGCACGCCGCGGCCAACCCTGTGCGCCGCGCTCGCGGGTGTGGTCTGGAGTGGTGCAGAGCTTTTCGGTGTGGTCGGGGCGAGAGGCGTTGCCCCGCGACCACCGACCTTCTCGTGATGCGCCTGGCGGAGCCACCGGAGCCCTGCGAGTGGCTGCGCAGCGCGTGAGGCGACGGTCGGCTCGCCACGTCCCCGAACTCGCCACCGATCGTGAGGTCGGCGTGGTCGCGGCCGCCACTCTTCCGCGCGCGTCCCGATCGATCCGTCCGGCACTGTCGCCCCCGGGCGTGAACCGGAGAATGGCAGTGGGGAGTTCCGCCGCGGAGCCTTCAGCACCTCGCACCTCCCCGCGCCGCGGAGTGGGCTCGCCGACGATGGGCCGGAGCGATCCACAAGAGTTGCCAAGCACGTATCGGCAGCTCCCCACACTGACGCTCGCCGGGGGTCTGGCCTTCTGGGCCGCGAACTTCGCGACATCGTTGCTGCCCGTCGCCGCGGAGTACCGGGCCGCGCGGTCCATCGCCTACCTGCCCATGGTCCTGGTCGAGTCGCTCGTCGCGGGCCTGGTCGTCGGGCTGCTGGTCAGCTTCTGCCTGCTCCGCCTCGACGACAGGCTGCCGACCGGGAGCCCGATGCTGAAGGCCACCCTGCTCAGCTTCGTCGCGCTTGGCGTCCTTACGATCGTCACGTGGGCTGCGGGCAGCCTTGGCGGACCGAGCGATGGCTCGGACTACTTCCTCATGGGCACGCTTCTGAACATTCCGAGGTTTCTCGCCCTCGGTATCGCCGTGGGCTACGTCCACAAGCGGTCGGCCACGCAGCGTCGACCAGCGGAGGGTCCGAGATGACACCGAACAGCAGTAGCGACCTCGCGCCGATGAGGGTCGCCAGGATGACCGGCGGCATCTACGTCGTCTACATCGTCGCCAACGTGCTCGCGACGGTGCTCGGCCAGATCGGCATGGGCGACGCGCCCGAGGTCTACCAGGCGATCGCCACGAACGAGGGGTCGTTCCGTCTCGCGCTGACCCTCGCGCTCGTCACCGGATTGCTGTTCGTCGTGGTCGCCTGTGGGCTGTACGTGCTCCTGCGGCCCGTGAACCGGAGCCTGGCGCTGCTGTTCCTGGTGCTCAACGCCGTCGGCGTCGCGATCGCGGGTGCGAGCCTCATCTGGCTGATGCCAGCGCTGCTGCAGGGAGACCCCGGCAGCGGGACGCAGACGTTCTCGGCCGGGCAGCTCGAGGGCATGGCGTACCTGTCGATCAACGTCTACAAGCTCGGCTTCGTCACATCCCAGCTGTTCTTCGGCACGTGGCTGTTCCCGCTTGGATACCTCGTCTACCGGTCTGGGTTCCTGCCGCGGTTCCTGGGCGTCCTGCTGATCCTCGACGGCATCGCCGTCATGATCTGGTTCGTCCAGGCGCTGCTCCTGCCCGACTACCCGGCGATCCGCACCCCGGGGCTGGTCGTCAGCCTCGTCGCCGAGGTCGGACTCGCGTTGTGGCTCCTCGTCGTGGGCGTGAAGCCCGTCGACTCGGGAGCAGGGACCGCCGCGCCGGTGCCGGCGCCCACGGCCCCGCACTGACGATCGGTCGGACGCCCGAGGGGCATTGCCCTGCGACGCCCGACGTTCCGGTCACGATGCGGCTGGCCGAGCCGCCCGAGCCCTGCGAGTGGCTGCGGAGCGCGTGACGCGACGGCGGTGGCGGGCCAGCTGACCGAGCAGCTGATCTACCGAGGGCGGGCGGAGGGGTGGCTCGTCGTCGGAGGGCTGGAGTCGAGCTCAGATCGTGAGGATCGCTGCCCTCTTGAGGCCGTCAAGCAGCAGGTCGAGCCCGTACTGGAATTCGTCCGCGTAGTTGTAGCCGGGCCTCATCGCTGAGATGTAGGCGACGAGGTTGGGGTATGCGTCGACGGGGAACGCCTGGAGCGTAACCCGGCCCAACTCCGCGACCTCCTCGGAGGGATCGAACGGGAGGTTCATCGTAAACAGGGCGAAGCCGTAGACATAGCTGTCCAAGAGCGAGTAGGCATGCGCGATCGTCGGCATGTCGAGGCCAGCCGACCGCAGACTGCCAATCACCGCGTCGTGATGGCGCAGGTTCGCCGGCCCCGGCTTCCGCCGCGACTCCATCAGTCCAAGCGCCCATCGGTGGCGCAGCAAGACGTCTCGGAGCGAGAGCGCCCGTCGACGCATGGCGGTCTTCCAGTCGGCTCCGCTGGCAGGCAGGTCGATCTCGCTGAATACGAGATCGACCATCCCGTCGATCACCTCGTCCTTGTTGGCGAAGTGGTAGTAGAGGGCCATCGCCTCGACTCCGAGCTCCTGGCCGAGCTTCCGCATGCTCAGAGACTCGAGCCCGCCCCGATCCGCGAGCTTGACCGCGGTCTCGAGCACGAGCTCCCGGCTCAGCGGGGCGCGTCGCTGCGGTCTGTTGGTCGTCGCCGTCATCGGCCTCCTCCGGGACTCAGCCAACCGAGCACTTCCGAGTTGACATTCGGGGACTTTACAGCGTACAGTCCCGAGCGCCAACTTTACACCGTAAAGACCAAGGGGAGGCCGCATCCATGCAGGCAATCGTTCAGGAGAGGTACGGGTCGGCCGACGTCCTGGAGCCCCGGGACATCGATCGGCCCGAGATCGGCGACGACGAGGTCCTGGTCCGCGTCCATGCGGCGTCGATCCACGTCGGTGACGTGATCGTCATGACGGGCTCGCCGTACCTCATGCGGATGGCGACCGGACTCCGCAAGCCGAAGAACCGGGTCCCGGGCACGGACGTCGCGGGCACGGTGGAGGCGGTCGGCAAGGACGTCAAGGGGCTGCGCCCCGGTGACGACGTGTTCGGGTGGTGCACGGGTGCCTTCGCTGAGTACGCGTCGGCGAGCCAGGATCACTTCGTGCTCAAGCCGGCCAACCTCACCTTCGAGCAGGCCGCAGCCGTTGGCGTGTCCGCGACCACCGCCCTCCAGCTTCTGCGCGATGACGGACACCTCCAGCCCGGGCAGAAGGTTTTGGTCAATGGGGCGTCTGGAGGCGTGGGCACGTTCGCGGTGCAGATCGCCAAGGCGCGCGGTGCCGAGGTGACCGGCGTGTGCAGCACGAGGAACCTGGAGCTGGTCCGCTCGATCGGGGCCGACCACATCATCGACTACACCAAGGAAGACTTCAGGAAGGGTGGACCGCGCTACGACCTCATCCTCGACAACGTGGGCGACCACTCGATGTCGGCGACGAGGCGAGCGCTCGCCCCCAACGGATTGCTGCTCTCCAACGGCGGCGGGCACGCCGGCGGCGCGCTCGGCCGCGTGATCCGGCTGGCGCTCGTGTCGATGTTCGTGCGCCAGCAGGGCAAGCCTTCCCTCAAGGTCCAAAACCGAGCCGACCTGCTGGTCCTCAAGGAGTTCGTCGAAGCCGGGTCGATCGCACCGGTGATCGACGGCACGTACCCGCTGCGCGAGACGCCCAGGGCGATCGGTCGCGTCGCGGGAGGACACGCGCGAGGGACGGTCGTCATTGCGGTCAGCTCGGTGGCCGCCCGAGGGATCGCCGCATGACCGAGCCGATGCCGATTGGCAGATCCGCTCAGCGCTCAACGGACCCCGCCGATCGAGCGGAGGGATGACATGCAACCCGAGAGGTCACTCGATCAAGAACGGAGTCGATCGATGCTAGACGTGCAGATCAAGCTGTCTGCCCTGTGGGTGGCCCTGATGCTCACCTACCTGCTGGGGGACGTCCTGCGGTTCTGGAGGGGCGACGC
>JBJKRK010000191.1:0-2982 GCA_046704705.1 Candidatus Limnocylindrales bacterium
CGGCGAAGGCGCCGAGCTGGGTACCCGTGGCCGACCAGCGTGTCACCACTGCGTCCCCTTCGGCCACCTGCTCGTCGATGGTAAGCGTGAAGTCCGGCAGCGCGGCGCGCGAGGCAGTGATCGACGCCGCCTGGCCGGCGCGGTCGACCCGCCCGGCGGGGCTGGCGCTCTCGAACTCCGGCGCGAGGAACTCCTCGATCCGGTCCAGCTCGCCCCGGTTGTAGACAGCCTCGTAGTAGGCGCGCACTAGGCTGCGGTTCTCGTCCTGCGGCATCCGCGCAACTCCTCCTGGTGGTCCTCCGACGTCCGGAGTGTAGTGGAGGCGAGGCGGCCGACCGAGTCGCTGAGCAGGTGCTGCAGACGGTCTCGCTCGGGGCGGGGGTGCTCACCAGCGTGGCCAGGTTGGTGGCGGGTACGCCGGCGTCACCTGACCGGCCGGCGCTCGTCCGCATCGACAAGGAACGCGACGCGGCGCTCGCTCGATATCGGCGAGATTGCGATTGCGGTGCGCTGGATCGGACGATGGCCAGGCTCGATGCGGAGGAGAGTGAGGCGCGCCGCCCGCGCGAGGCCCACCGTGTGCCCGCAGACGTCGCGGTGCGCTACCTCCAGGAGCTGCCGAAGACCTGGCGGAAGGCAGACGGCGGCCCGGGACGCAGGGTGCTGGCCGAAGCCTTGTTCGAGCGGACCGAGGTCCTGGGCTTCCGGGAGGCCACGCTCCGGCTCACAGAGAACGCCATCGCGCACGGCTCGCGGCGGTCATACCGGAGCGCATGGAGCTGATTGTCGGGAATGGTCGGGGCGAGAGGGCTCGACCCGACAAACCGGCACGCTTCGCAGCTACCGGGCCCGCGAATGCGCGTCGATCCAGGCGGCGAGCTCGGGCTCGGTCAGTTCACCGGAGGCGAGCGCCAGTATCACCGCCACCACGTCTACGTCCGTCGCCGTCATCTCGATGCCGTTGCGCTCCAGGAAGGCGACCATCAACACGAGGGCGATGCGCTTGTTGCCATCCACGTACGGATGGTTGCGGGCAAGACCGAAGGCGTAGGCGGCGGCGAGCTCGGCAAGGGTGGCTTTCGGCTGATAGTGCAGGCGCTGCCGGGGTCGCGCCAGCGCAGCCTCCAGGGCTGCCTCGTCGCGCAGACCGTGCGAACCCCCGTGCTCGCGGATCTGTCGGAAGTGGGCCTCGTCGACGGCGAGGCGGCTGAGCCAGTGCAGCTCGGGGCGCGTCACCGGGCGAGTTCGTGGAGCGCCGCCCGATACTGTTTGGCGGCCCGACGGGTCGCGGCGAGGTCGGCCTCGAGATCCTCCGTGTAGGGGGTGAGCAGGATGCCCTGCTCAGTCTCGATCGCCAGGACGGGGTCACCGGGGGCGAGATCGAGTCGCTCGACCATCTCCTTGGGCAGCGTCGTTCCAACCGAACCTCCCACCCGTCGCAGCGTAATCGGACGGGTCATGCGGTGACGATAGCACGGACGTGCTACTCGACCGGTGAGCGCCGCCGGGAGCGGCTCGATGCTGCCAGGCGAACACGCAGCGGCCAATCCTGGGCGTCGCTATCGCGGGTGTGGTCCGGAGCAGTGCAGTGCTTTCCTGTGTGGTGTGGCGAGAGGCATTGCCCCGCGACCACCGACCTTCCGATCACGATGCGACTCGCCGAGCCGCCCGAGCCGTGCGACTGGCTCCAGAGCGCATGACGCGGCGGTCTTGGTGACCGGCTCCGAGCCCCCGATATGGACCCAAGGTGGGGCGCGACAACGAGAATCTGGCAGAAACGAAAGCACGAATAGGGACAACAGCGGACCGGTTGGTCGGGGCGAGAGGCATTGCCCCGCGACCACCGACCCTTCCGATCGTCATGCGCCTAGCCGAGCCGCCAGAGCCGTGTGAATGGCTCCGGAGCGCGTGACGCAGGGGTGCAACCACCGTCAGGCATCCCGTGCTTTGCGCCGGGCCAGGGTTGCGGCAGAGACGACGGCCCGCTCGGGTGGAGGCTGAGGGCGCCTCTGCCCGACCCGAGGAATTGGCCGACTCCCAGGATTCCCCATCTCCTCAACCCCTTGCTACTGCATCGCTCGGGCTCTTCTACCGTGGCCGCCAGAGCCTGGGCCGCCACTTCGGCAACGCTTCCCGACCCGGTCCATCCGGCACTGTCGGTCCCAACCGTGAACGGGAGAATGAACGCGGGGAGTTCCGGCGCGGAGCCTGATGCGCCTCCCTGTGTTGACGGGTGGGCAACCGTGAAGTCCGCACCCATTGGTCGGAGCGATCCACACGCGCTGCCACGGGCTTACACGCAGCTGCCCACCTTGACGTTCGCCGGTGGTGTGGCCTTCTGGGCCGCGAACTTCGCCACATCGCTGCTGCCCCTCGCCGCGGAGTATCGCGCCGCGCAGTCCATCGCTTACCTGCCGATGGTGTTGGTCGAGTCGCTGGTCGGGGGGTTGATCGTCGGGCTGGTCGTCAGCTTCCTCCTGCTTCGTCTGTACGAAAGGCTGCCGACCGAGAGTCCGGTGCTGAAGGCCGCGCTGCTCAGCGTCGTCGCCCTTGTCGTCCTGACGATCGTGACGTGGGGAGCCGGCAGCCTCGCTCAGCCGAGTGATGCGTCGCGCTACTTCCTCGTCGGCACGCTGCTCAACATTCCACGATTCCTCGCCCTCGGTCTCGCGATCGGCTACTTCTACAAGCGGCCGCCCGGACGGGCTCCAGACGGCCGCAGATGACACGGGAAGGGATCAATTCGGGCGCGAGACGCTCGCTGGCACCAGATCGTGGTCGGTCAGCCCGGGTCGACCGAAGGAGGGTCCGGGATGACACCGAACAGGACTGATGACCTCGCGCTGGCCAAGGTCGCCAGGATCACGGGCGGCTTCTACGTCGCCTACATCGTCGCCAACGTGCTGGCGACGATGCTCGGGCAGATCGGCATGGGCGACGCGCCGCAGGTCTACCAGGCGATCGTCACGAACGAGGGTTCGT
>JBJKRK010000192.1:0-6012 GCA_046704705.1 Candidatus Limnocylindrales bacterium
GGCGTGCGCAGGTGCGCCTGGAGCCCTGCCGGCATCGCCGAGAGCGGCTCGAACATCGAGGGGAACACCCCTTCCCAGGCCCGGATGAGCGGGTCGGAGGGATCGTTGACGTAGAAGTGGACCGTGCCGTCGTACGCGTCCATGGTGATCTTCACGCTGTTGCGGATGTAGTCGTACGTGGCGCCGAGACTCGGGTCCCTGTAGGCGGTCGCGTCGGGCACCGCCCGAGAGATGGTGTACGCGTCCTGCACGTACACCAGGTGCCCGTTCGGCGCGACGACGAGGTACGGGTTGCCGTCGAGCGTGAGGAAGGGTGCCAGCGTGCGCAACCGGTCCGCCAGGCTGCGGTGCAGCAGGAGCTTCGTCTGCGCCGTGATCTGGTCGGTGATCAGCAGGTTCACGTCGCTCAGGTCCCAGGCCCAGAAGACGCGATCGAGGGGCGATCCGACCGACAGGCCCGCGCTCCCCGCATAGCGTGTGTCGACGGCGCTCCCGCTTCCCGAGCTCGAGGGATAGTCGAACTCCGCGCTCTTCGCGCCGACGAGCACCCAGGTCGAGGGACGCTGCCCGAAGTAGATCCGGGGCTGGCTGACGCTCGGCGCCCCCGGCGACTCGGTCACCGGCAGGTCGCGGATGATGAGATCGGGCAGGCCGTTCGCGTCGACCGCGTTCACCGGCACCATGGCCAGGCCGTAGCCGTGCGTGTAGAGGACGTGGGAGGCGACCCACGATGGATTGGGCAACCCTTTCTTGAGCGCCATCTCGCGCGCCGAGAGCATTACCTCGGTGGGCTGCCCGTTGATGTCGTACCGGTCGATGCTCACCGAGCCGAAGGTGTAGTACTGCCGCACGGTCTGCAGCTGGTCGAGCGTCGCGGCCAGCGGCACGGCATCCCACAGCCGCGCGTTGTTGAACGTCGCCTGGTCGTTGCTCACGTCGGTCGCCGTCAGCGCCGCCTTGCCCGTGTACGACCCGACCTGCCAGGTCTCCAGGTCGAACGCCTTGCGCGTGAGCGCGATGTTGTTCGCGATGTACGGCGCCTCGGCGAGGTTCTGGCTCGGCGCGACGACGAGACGCTGGTACGCCGCGGGCAGCACCGCACCGGCGACGAGCAGGGCCAGGTACCAGCCGCCCCACGCGATCGCCGAGCGCCGCGCGAGGCGCGCGTTGCCCATGGCGGCCAGGACGACGAGCCCGATCGCCGCGACGACGGTCGAGGCGGTCGTGATGAGCGCCAGCGGCAGCCGCACGGCCGCGTCGGTGGCGCCCACGCCGGTGACGAACCCGTTTCGGGCGTACGAGAGGTCGTACCGTCCGAGCCACTGCATCGCCGCGACGGAGACGAGCAGGAAGCCGCCGAGGAGCGCGAGATGGACGAGCACACCCCGCCGGGCGATGTCTGCGCCGCGCACGGCGGCGATGGCATACGCGGCCGCGGTCAGGAGCAGGCCGGCCAGGAGCAGGACACCCGCGAGGTTCGTCGCGAGATGGAGCAGGGGAAGCGTGAACATCCACCAGCCCAGGTCGAGATGAAAGACCGGGTCGACCGCACCCCCCGTCGGGGCGTAGGGCACCCCATGCAGCCAGAGCGCGATGACCTGCCACGACGCGGACAGGAACACGCCGGACACGAGGGCGATGACGACCGCAAGGATCACGAGGATGCCGCGGACCCGCCGGCGAGGGAGGTGTGCCGTGGCGACCAGCCAGGCCTCACCGCGCGCGTCGGCCCGCCGCGAGCGACCGTGAACGGCCACTGTTTCGTCGCTCGGATCATGGCTGAGCCGCCAGGCGAGCACGAGGTTGAGCAAGAGGAAGATCGTGACCCCGATCAGGCCCACGCCGAAGAGGCCCGCGAGGTAGCCGAACTCCGTCGTCCAGAGCGTCCCGAACCCGACGCTGCGGAACCACAGGTAGTTGCTCACCGGGATCGCCAGCACGCTCAGGGCGACCCATACCAGCGCGATGAGGATCAGTCCGAGCAGGATGTTCCGGATCGCGTGCAGGGCTCGAGACCGCCCGCTGCGCCGTCCGCCGACACCGCGTGCCACCTCCTGGCCGTGGCTCACCAGCCAGTCACCGAGGCCCTCGAAGCGGGTGTCTTCCGGCGGTCGCTCTTGTGCCATGTCGCGCAGCAGCGCTCCTCTGTTTGGACGCGGTTCGGACGCGGGCGTCGACGCGTTCGGACGCGGGCGTCAAAGTACTACGTTGCCGGGGGCACCGTTCCGCTCCATCCGACATGGGGGATGCGGGCAGTGATTGCGGGCGGATCCTGCGCGAGCCCGAAGCGCACATGCTACCGTTCCGCCTGCCAATGACGACTCCTGCACGCGCGGTGCCCAAGGCTCGGTCCACATCGGAGCGGCCTCCCGGCTTCCGCGAGCTGTTCCTTCGCCTCGGGTTCATCCGCCTGGTGCGTCGGGGTGCCACCGACCTCAGAACGCGGGTGCGCCTCCTCCAGTACCTCGTCGGGGCCGACCTCAAGCGGACGCACGCCGACACCGTGATCGGTCAGCTCTGGTGGCTCATCGACCCCTTCTTCTCGATGGCCATCTACTCGATCCTGGTCACCGTGGTGTTCCAGAAGAAGATCGCCGACGCGCCACTCTTCCTGTTCGCGGCGATCCTCCCGTGGCAGTGGTTCCAGACGTCCCTCGTGGACGCGACCACCTCGGTCACCGCGCGGGGCAACCTCATCCGGCAGATCCAGTTCCCCAAGATCGTCCTGCCGGCCGCCTCCACCCTGGCCGGATCGATCACCTTCGCCTTCGGGTTGCTCTCCCTCGGCGTGCTGTACCTCGTGTACCCGGGACGGCTCAGTCCGTGGCTGCTGGCCCTGCCGCTCATCGCGGTCGTGCAGTACGTCTTCACGCTCGCGCTGGCGATCCTGTTCTCGGCGGTCAATGCCTTCTACCGTGACATCCAGAACCTCCTGCGCCACGCCACCCGCATCTGGTTCTACATGTCGCCGGCGATCTACTCGGCCACCGCGCTGAAGGGGAGCATCTTCGGGGTGATCCTCGGGTTCAACCCGTTCACGTACCTCCTGGGCTCGTACCGCAACGTGGCCTACTACGGGCAGGCACCGTACTGGGTGCCGCTGCTGGTGGTGCTCCTGCTGTCCCTCACGCTCATGGCGTTCTCGATCTGGGTCTTCAAGCGGGTCGAGACGGGCTTTGCGAAGATCCTCTGATGCCGCACCCCACCTACGCCGTCGAGGTCCACGACCTGGGCATCCGCTACAACCTGCACCTCACGCGCCGCACCACCCTGAAGGGGTCGCTGGCCGAGTGGGTCGGCCGCAAGCAGCAGGTCGACCGGCATTTCTGGGCCCTGCGCCACATCAACTTCACCATCGCGCACGGGGAGTCGCTGGGCGTGCTCGGACCCAACGGGGCGGGGAAGAGCACGCTCCTGCTCGCGCTCGCCGGGATCCTCGCCCCCGATGAGGGCTCCGTGCGGCTCAGCGGTCGGGTGCTGTCCCTGCTCACGCTGGGTGCCGGCTTCGAGATGGAGATCTCGGGGCGGGAGAACATCGCGCTGATCGGCGCGTTCATGGGCGTCCGGCACCGGGTCATGCGGGACCTGACCCCCTCGATCATCGAGTTCGCCGGCATCGGCCCCTTCATCGATGCGCCCGTGCGGACGTACTCCTCGGGCATGCGCGCCCGCCTGGGCTTCTCCATCGCGACCGCCATCGCCCCCGACATCCTCCTCCTCGACGAGGTCCTGGGGACCGGAGACGAGGAGTTTCGCGAGCGGAGCCAGCAGCGGATCCGGGACATGGTCGCGCGCGCCAAGGCCATCGTGCTCGTGACGCACGACCTGACCACCGTGACCGAGTTCTGCGATCGCGCCATCCTGATGGAGATGGGGCAGATCCTGTATCAGGGCACGCCGCAGGACACGGTCGAGTTCTACAAGGAGCGCGTCCGCGAACGGAAGCGGAGGCAGCAGGAGGAGGCGCGCCGGGTGGTGTCGTCGCGCCCTCCGACGGTCGCCCTTGACCAGCCCGCGCCGTAGCCTGCCGTTCACGGCCCAGGTGCGCCAGCCGTGAGGCCCGGTTCGCGTCGCCCGGTCCTGATCCTCACGCACTCGTATTACGAGGAAGACCCCCGCGTCCGGCGGGAAGCGGAGGCGCTCGTTGCCGCCGGGATGGGGGTCGACGTTCTCGGGCTGCGAAAGCCCGGCGCCACGCCGCGAGCGCGGATCGAGGGAGTGGAGGTCTATCGGCTCGGCGTGCAGCGCCACCAGGGCGCCGGGATCGGCACGTACCTGGCCGAGTACGCGGCGTTCTTCGCGCGTGCGTCCGCCGTGGCGACTCGCCTCCATGCGCGGCGGCGGTATGCGCTGGTGCAGGTCGCCACGTTGCCGGACCCGCTCGTGTTCGCCGCCCTGCCGCTCCGCCTGGACGGCGTGCCGGTGCTGCTCGACATGCACGAGGCGATGCCCGAGTTCTTCCGCAGCCGGTTCCCCGCCGCTTCGCGTGGTGCCGTGCGATCCGCCCTGCTGTCGGCGGAACGTGCCTCGGTGGGGTTCGCGACTCACGTCCTCACCGTGAACGACGCGCTGCGGGATCGTCTCGCCTCGCTGGGTGTGCCCGACGCGAAGATCACCGTGATCCTGAACAGCCCGCGCGCCGACCGGTTCGATCCCGCCGCCCATCCCCGGCGGCCGTTCATGGTCGACGGGACACTCCGGCTGGTGTATGCGGGCGCAGTCACGCCCCTGTACCAACTGGAGACGGTCGTGCGTGCGCTCGCTTCCCTGCGGGGAGGTTCGTCGCCCGCGGATGCCGCCGTCGATTACCCCGTGACCCTCGGCATCTTCGGACGCGGCGACTCCCGGCCGGCCCTGGAGGCGCTGGCGGTGCGCCTGGGCGTTGCGGACCGGGTGACGATGCACGGCAGGATCCCGGTCGACCAGGTGGCGGCCCGGATCGCTGCCGCCGACATCGGGCTCGCTCCGACCCGGCGGGACCGCTTCACCGACTTCAGCCTCTCCACCAAGATCTTCGAGTACGCGGCGATGGGCAAACCCGTGGTGGCGTCGCGTCTGCCGACTGTGGAGCGCTACTTCGGACCCGACGCGCTGTGCTACTTCGAGCCGGGCGATCCGGTGTCCCTGGTCGCCGCGATCCGCGACCTCGCCGCCGACGCGGAAGCGCGCGACCGCATGGTCGCAGCCGCCGCGGCACGGGTCGCCGAGCTGTCCTGGGAGCGCGAGGCGGCCCGGTACGTCGATCTCGTGCGCCGGCTCGCTCGCGGCTGATCCCGACGCGGCTGCCGCCTGCCGCGCCGCAAGGGTGAGCGCTATCCGCCCTCTCCCCCCAGCGCGACCCACCGGTCAGCGAGCCAGCGCATCCCGCCCGGTGCCAGGCGTGCCAGCCCCGCGTCGATCGCCTCCTCGGCCGCGCGGACGTCATAGCCGTCCAGGCAGAGGACGTCGGGCGGAGACGCTCCGGGCTCGGCGGCTGCGTGTCCCGAGGCCCCGCGCTCGACCACGCCGGGCTCGGATGGCGCGATGGGTGGCGCGGCGGGCCCGACTACCCCGATCGCCGCGGGCCCGATCGCTGCGGGCCCGACTACCCCGGAGGCCGCCTGGTCGCCGCGGGCATGCGCGACGGGAACGCCGACGGTGCCTGCCCGCCGCCGAAGCTCCCCGGCGATCAGCCGGCGCGCGGCACCCAGCCGATACTCGGCGCGTGCCGCGTGGATCGCCGCGATTCGCTCGGACGCGCCAGGGTCGCGCAGGAACCTGGTCGCTTTCGACAGCAGCCCCCGGGCTGGCGTGGCTGGCCGCGCGGTCTCCAGTGCGGACCGGTAATCGACATCGAGGTCGAGCTCGAGCACCTCGGCGAGGTCGGATGGGAGCGCCGGACCACGCTCGTCCAGGGTCGTCACCAGCACGATACGGGCGCGCAGCGGGGCGGGCAGCGGGCCGAGCGCCCGGGCAGCCTGGACACGATTGAACGCGATGACCAGGCACGGGAGAGATCGGTCGGCCGCCGGC
>JBJKRK010000193.1:0-4628 GCA_046704705.1 Candidatus Limnocylindrales bacterium
ACCGGACGGCTTCGCGACCTCGCTGCCGACGATCCACGCCCTTGGTTTCGGCATCAGCCGCAAGCATCTGGAACAGGCGATCCGGGAGCTGCAGCTGCCGGTGATCGTCGTGCGCGACCTCGACGAGGCGGACGTCGTCATCACACTGAAGAACTACTACCGGCAGAAGCCGCCCGGCCTCCGCGAGGCCGAGGAGCGCGCGATCCCCACGTACGTGCTGAAGGCGAACACGATCCTGCAGATGGAGGCGTGCCTGACCTCGCTGTACGCATTGGAGGTCGATCCCCGAGAGGCGGCGCTGCGCGAGACCGAGGAGGCGATCGGGCTCGTGCGGCGGGACGCGAAGGCGGTCGAGCTCTCGCCGCAGAACGCGTACATTCGCCGGCTGCAGCACCAGATGGCGGAGCGCGCGAACCTCGTGTCCCGCTCGAGGGGCCGCGAGCCGTTCCGGCGCGTTCGGCTGTACCCCGACAAGGCACGCGCCTGGCGGTAGGCGCGATGCCGGCACAGGGGCCATCCGGCCGAACGCTGGCGGGCGGTCGGTTCGTCACGCTCGAGGGCCCCGACGGATCGGGCAAGTCCACGCAGGCACAGCGTCTGGCGGGTGCGCTGCGGACGCTGGGCTGGAATGTGTGCCTGACCAGGGAGCCCGGCGGCACGGAGGTTGGCGAGCGGATCCGCGCGGTGCTGCTGGACGTGCCGGATGCGCGCCACGCGCCGCTGACGGACGCGCTCCTCTTCAACGCGGCCCGCACGCAGCTCGTCGCGGAGGTGGTCGAACCCGCCCTCGCCCGTGGCGAGATCGTGGTCTGCGATCGCTACGCCGACTCGACCCTCGCGTACCAGGGGTGCGGCGGCGGCGTCGACCGGAGGCTGCTCGACGGCCTGCAGCGAGCGTCGACGGGAGGGCTGCTCCCCGTGTTGACCGTCCTCCTCGATCTGCCGGTCGAGGCAGGGCTGCGGCGCAGATCACGGGGTCCCGGCGCCGAATGGACGCGCTTCGAGGCGGGCGCGAGCTTCGACCTCGCGTTCCACCAGCGCGTCCGGGATGGCTACCTGGCGATCGCCGCGGAAGATCCTGGCCGCTGGCGCGTCGTCGACGCGCAACGGGACGCCGATGCGGTTGCCGACGCCGTCCTCGCGGCGGTACTGGCGGCGCTGCCCGAGCTCTCTCCCGTCCCACCCGGGGCCTGATGCGCCGCCCCTCCGCCGTTCAGGCCGGAGACGCCGCCACGATGCTGCCCGGCCCCTGCTGCTTCGCGGTCCGGAGCGCCTCCTCCGCCGCGGCCAGCAGCCCCTCGGGTGACGCGGCGCTGGTCGGGAAGCTTGCCACGCCGGCGCTCACCGAGATCCTGTCGCCGCCATCGAGGGGATCGAGGCGGGAGACGGCCGTGATGATGCGCTGCGCGATGGTGGCCCCGGCAGAGCCGGGCGCCACGACCAGGAACTCGTCCCGCCCGAACCGCCCCACGGTGTCGACGAGCCGAACTGTCTCGGCCAGCACCGAGGCGACACGCCGGAGGACATCGTCGGCGACGTGACTGCCGTGCGCCGCGGCGATCGCGCCGTGGCCGTCGATGTCGCACAGGGCGAGGCTGAGGTCGGTACCCTGGCGCGCCGCGCGGGCTGCCTCCAGCGCGAGGACGCGGTCGAGGGTGCGACGGTTGGCCAGGCCCGTGAGTCCGTCCGTGTGCGCCAGGCGATCGAACCAGTCTGACCGCTCGGTCAGGGCGCTCTCGATCCGGGCCCGGTGCGTGGCCACCGCGGCCAGGTCGGCGATGGCCTGGAGCGTCGCTCGCCGGATCCCGCTGGGCGAGCGCTCGTCGAAGGCGACCGCGAGCACTCCCTCGCTCTCCGGCCCGCCCGCGACATCCTCGACGTCCATCGGGAGGTAGGCGACGCAGCGCGCTCCCCGGCCGGCCCGCAGCAGGTCAGTGTGGGCCCGGCCTCCCTCGCTGGCCACCACGATGCGGTGGCGCCGGACGGCCTGCGCGGCGCCGTGCGGCGAGCCCGGCTCCGTCACCTCGTGCCTCCCCAGTTCGGCCGGCTCGATCCCGGAGGCCCCCTCCGCGGACAGCGCGCCGGTCTCGGGGTCGAGCAGGTACACCACCGCGAACTTGCCGTGGGTCGCCATCGCGGCGTTGCCGGCGAACGCCGCGAGCTGATGGTCGAGGTCACCGCCGCGCGCGAGGACGGCGGTGCTTTCGAGGAGGAAGTCGCGAGGGGTCGACGGGTTCTTCGGCACGAGCCTCGAGCCTCTGCGCTGTCACACGGTGCGTTACGACCGGATTGCTCGCGGAGGTCGCGAGCCGGCCAGCCATGCCGCCGACCATGATACGCGGCGCACCTCCGGGTGCGGCTGCCGGGACGCGTCATCCGGCCTCCGCAGCCGCTCGAACGGTGGCAATCGCCCGACGCGCGGCGCCCGCCGAGCTGGACGGCGCATCGAGCCCTTCATCCTTCCCGACGGGGCATCTCGCCGGACGCGGCGGCCCATCGGGCCGCCGCGGCAGCCCATCGGACCGGGCGGCCATCGCGGACCGCCGCCGCGACATCGCGTCGGGCGACCACGTCGAGCATCTCGGACGCGTCGAACGCGGTTGTTATACTCGCCAGCGTGAAGCTGATCGTGGCGGTTGTCCACAGCGAGGACGCCGGCGCGCTCGTCGACGCCCTTCTCGAGCGAGACTACCGTGCGACGCGGCTGCACTCCTCGGGTGGGTTCCTGCGGCAGTCCAACGCGACGGTGATGCTGGGCGTGGAGGACTACCAGGTCGACGACGCCCTGGCGATCATCCGCGAGAACTGTCATGCACGGACGCAGATCGTCAACCCGATGCCCCCCATCATGGAGCCGGGCGAGTTCTACATGCCCTACCCGGTCGAGGTGGAGATGGGCGGCGCGACGGTATTCGTGGTGCCCGTGGAGCGGTTCGAGCGCCTGTAGCGGGCGGCGAGGCGTGCTGCGATCCGCGTCCCGCCCCGGGATGCCGTGAGCCCGCTCCGGCCCGACATCGTCGCGGTGTGGCTCTTTCGTCGCCGGGACGCCGCCACCGAGATCCTCCTCCTGCGCCGAGCCCCGGAGCGCCATCTCGGCGGCATGTGGCAGGGCGTCACCGGGTCGATCGAGGCGGGAGAGCACGTCGCCGCTGCCGCACTCCGCGAGGTCCGTGAGGAAACAGGGTTTGCTGCCGGTGCCATCGAGGCCTTCTACGATCTGGACATGGTCAACCTGTTCTACGAGCCCGGGGCGGACGCGGTCCTCGCCGAGGTGGCCTTCGCGATGCGCGTCCGTGCCGATGCCGTGCCGACCCTCTCGACAGAGCACGATGCGCTGCGCTGGGTGTCGCCGGACGAGGCGCGGGCGATGCTCGTCTGGCCGGCCTGGCGCGAGGCGATCGACCGGATCGCCCGAGACCTGAGCGAGCCGGAACGAGCGACCTGGTTCGAGCTCACGGAAGACGGGAGCAAGCGCCGCCGTTGAGCGGGCCGGACGGCCCGTTCCCGACCGGAGCACTCGCCAGCTATCCTGCGCCCGCGTGGACCCGTAGCCTGCGAGGGCGCGCGTGCCCGGTGCCCGAGGAGCGTGCACCGGCCCGGGCGCCGCGTGGACCCCGCCGGGTGCCGGCCCGGATCCGCCAGAAGGGAGGTCGAGGTCGATGATCGTTCAGGAGCCCGCGAAGGTCGGGCTGAACAGGCGCCTGGAGCGCATGAGCTGGGGCCTGTTTCTCATCATGATCGGCGGCTTCGCGCTGGTCCCGTCGGGCCAGCTTCCTTCGGGAGCCTGGCTCATCGGCGTTGGCGTGATCATGCTGGGCCTGAACGGCGTGCGCTCGCTGGTCGGCATCCCGATCAGCTGGTTCACCACGGTGCTCGGCGCGGTCGCGCTTCTCGCGGGCGCCGGCGACATCTCCGGCATCGACATGCCCGTCGGTCCGCTCCTGCTCATCCTCATCGGCGCGGCCATCCTGCTGCGGGGCATGGATCCGCGTCACAGCTGAGGACGCTGCAAGGCTGAGCGGCCGTACGCCGCTCGCCCAGGTCCGCAGGCGGGGGCCCGGATCCGCGTCACAGCTGACGGCGCAGCGGCCGGCCCGGCTCGCCGCGAGGGGCCCGGGCCGCTAGCCTCCGGCGGCTTCTCCGGCGGCCACGAGCGCCGCATATCGCTCGGGGTCAACGTTTCCGCCGCTCAGGACGCACACGATCCGCCCCACTTCCGGACCCCCCGCTTCCAGCAGTTCGTCGGCGTGGAACAGGAGGGCGGCGAGCGTCGTCGCGCCCGAAGGTTCCAGAACCAGCCTCGCCTCGCGGGCACCTCGCGCCATCGCCCGCATGATCTCCGTCTCGCCGACCACCAGCACGCCGTCCAGGTATCGCCGCAGATGCTCGAACGGCAGGCGCCCGATCGACGCGGTTCGCTGCCCGTCGGCGATGGTCCGCCCGACCTGCGCTGCGTCCCAGCGGACGATCCGTCCCTCTCGAAGCGAATCGCGAGCGTCGGCCGCGAGCTCCGGCTCGACGCCGAAGACGCGCGCGTCCGGGCGGAGCGACTTCACCGCGGTCGCGACCCCGCTCGCCAGGCCGCCGCCCCCGACCGGCACGAGCACGGTGAGGCCCGGCGCGCCGGG
>JBJKRK010000194.1:0-2644 GCA_046704705.1 Candidatus Limnocylindrales bacterium
GTCGACATCGGGCGGGTCATGCGCTGCAGCCAGGAGGAACTGGAGGCGCTGGAGTGGGGCGGATTGCTCCATGACATCGGGAAGATCGGCGTCCGGGACGACGTGCTGCTGAAGCAGGACAAACTCACCCGCGAAGAGCGCATCAAGATGAACGCGCACCCGGTGAAGGGCGAGGAGATCATCAAGCCGGTCACGCGCCTCGCACCCGAGCTGCCGATCATCCGGCACCACCACGAGTGGTACAACGGCTCTGGGTACCCCGATCACCTCGCCGGCGAGGAAATCCCCAAGCTGGCCCGGATCCTGCACGTCGCGGATGCGTTCGAGGCGATGACGGCCGCGCGGCCATATCGGATGCGTCCGCTGACCGCGGAGCAGGCCCTCGCCGAGCTGCGCCGCTACGCGGGGATCCAGTTCGATCCTGAGGTGCTGGACGCGTTCGTGCGAACCGAGTGGGTCGCCGGCGTGGCCGACGCTGGCCGCCCGCCGGCGCAGCCGATCCCACTACTGGCGCAGGCGGCAGCGATGCGGTCGCGAGCGTCGCGGGCCAGCCGCGGGGCCAGCGGCAGCTAACAGCGCGGCGCTGGCCACCGGTTGCGGCGCTGGCCACCGGTTGCGGCGCTGGCCCCAGTCTCTCGAGCGCGCACCTGCCACTGCTGCACACCCGCGCATTGCCGCACGCTCGCGAGCCAGACAAGTGCGCAGCCAGACGCCTCGCCGGGCATGATCGGGTCGCGTACTCTTCACGCCGTGAGTAACGGAGTCTGTTGCCCACGTCGGGACCTTCATCGGGTGACCTTGGCGGGCAGGTGACAAGGTTCTCGTGAGGGGCGACTACCGGATGGCCACGCAATGGTGAGCCTGGGGATCCTGGGCGGGATCGTGCTTGGCCTCGCGTTCGGCGGCCGCCTCAGCGCGCTGCTCGACATGCGGCTCCGCTGGATGTCGCTGATCTTCCTCACGGTCGTGGTTCGCTACGGTACCGAGGGCGCCATCCGGTACGGCATCGCGCCGGTGGAAGCCTTCCGCCTGCCGCTCTACGCGGGCGCGTTCCTGTTGCTCGCGTACGCGCTGTGGCTGAACCGAGATCGGCCCGGGCTGCTCGTGGCGAGCTCGGGCGTGCTGGCGAACGGCCTGGCGATCGTGCTCAACGGCGGCTGGATGCCCGTCTGGCGGCCCGCCCTCGAGTTCGTGGGGCTGAACGAGAGCGACCTCGTCCACTCCTTCCACAGTCTGCTGCCCAGCTCGCTCGGGGCCGAGTTCCTGCTCCACGGCGGCCCGTTCGGCGATGTCATCCCCGTGCCGCTGCCCATCGTGAGCAATGTCGCCAGCGTGGGCGACGCGTTCATCGCGGTGGGCCTGGGGTGGTTCCTGTTCGCCACGATGGTCCGCCCCGCGCGTTACGTGCGTGCGGATGGCCTGGGTGACGCGGAGACTGCTGCGGGACAACCGTCGCCGGCATCGGGCCTCGCCGCGCCCTCAGTCCCGACCATCGTGGTCGGCCTCGCCCCGGGTGAGCCGGGCAGGGCTGACGGGCCGGGTGAGTTGCGCGGGCCTGGCAGGGCTGGCGCGCCGGGTGAGTTGCGCGGGCCTGGCGGACCGGGTGATCTGGGCCGTCCTGGCGAGCCTGGCGGACCGGTCAGGGCTGGCGGGCAGAGCGGACTCGGGGGCTGGATCCGGCCCGAGACGGGGCTCGCGTACCAGGCGTACGTCGATCCGACACTCGGACGGCCGATGGTGCTGGGCGGCGGAGCAGCGGGCCTGACCGCCCCCGGAATGAGCGGACCCACGGCTGCCGGACTGACCGGGTCCGGATTCACCGGGTCCGGGCCGGGCGGGACAACGGCGGGCCCGGCTGCCGCGACAATCCGCCCGACCGTCGCCACCGCGCCCCCGGTGCCGGGCGTCGCGATTCCGCGGCCGCCGCTCGCGGTGCGGCTGGCCGGTCATCCGTACGTCCGACTGGCCCTCGACGCGCGCTTCTCGGCGATGTGGATCGGCCAGCTGATCAGCCTGTTCGGAGATCGGCTGAACCAGGTCGCGCTCGGCGTGCTCGTGCTTGGCGTGACGGGCTCGCCGCTCGACGTGGGCCTGGTCTTCCTTTCCGCCACGCTGCCGAACCTGCTCGTCGGCTCGATCGCGGGCACCTTCGTCGACCGCTGGAACCAGCACCGCGTGATGATCGCGAGCGACCTGCTTCGAGCGGGCCTCGTGCTGGTGATCCCGCTGGCCGCCCAGGTGAACATCTACCTCGCCTACCCGGTGGTGTTTCTGGTCACGACGGTCTCCCTGTTCTTCCGTCCCGCTCGCGCGGCGGTGCTGCCACGCATCGTCCGCATGGAGGACCTCACGGCCGCGAACGGCGCGACCTGGACGGGCGAGACGATCGCCGACATCGCCGGCTATCCGCTCGCCGGGCTGTTCGTCACGTTCCTCGGCTCATCGCTGGCGATCGCGTTCTGGTGCGACGCGGCCTCGTACCTGCTGAGCGCGCTCCTCCTTGCCTCGATCGCCATCCCGCCGGTGGTCCGATCGACCGCTCCCGCCATCGGCAGCGCGCTTGACGCCTTCCGCCAGGACCTCCTGGTCGGCGTCCGCTTCCTGCGGAAGGAACGCGCGCTGTTCGCCAACACGATGATCAGCG
>JBJKRK010000195.1:0-5086 GCA_046704705.1 Candidatus Limnocylindrales bacterium
CAGGCGGAGCACGAGCGGTACCTCTGCGAGGAGTACGCCCATCGCCCGGTCGTCGTGACCGATTACCCCAAGGAGATCAAGGCGTTCTACATGCGGCTGAACGACGACGAGCGGACCGTCGCCGCGATGGACGTGCTGGCGCCGGGCATCGGCGAGATCGTCGGCGGCAGCCAGCGCGAGGAGCGCCTGGACGTGCTGGATCGGCGCATTCGCGAGATGGGTCTCGACCCGGCCGCGTACTGGTGGTATCGGGACCTGCGGCGGTACGGCAGTGTGCCGCACGCCGGGTTCGGGCTCGGGTTCGACCGTTCCGTCGCTTATGCGACGGGCATGGCGAACATCCGGGATGTCATCCCCTTCCCGCGAACGCCAGGCGGCGCCGACTTCTAGCCGCGCGATGCGGGCCCCGCGTTGACGTTCGGGTCGCGGCGGCGCGACGGGTGCCGCGTCCGGCGCGACGGGTGCCAGGTCCGGCGCGACGGGTGCCGCGTCCGTCGCACGGCACGCTCCGGTACCATCAGGCCCTATGAGTGACCCCGCCCCCATCCAGCGCCGGGATGCGTTCAGCCTCGCGACTCCGTACCGCGACGTCACGTGCGGCGAACTGCGGGCGGGCGATGCCGGGAGACACCTGCGGCTCGCGGGCTGGGTCCATCGGCGGCGCGACCTGGGCCATCTGATCTTCATCGACCTGCGCGACCGGCACGGCATCACCCAGGTCGTCGTCGACCAGGAGGAGGCGCCCGAGGCGCATGCCGCCGCGAGCCGGAGCCGCCCCGAATTCGTGGTGGGTGTGGAGGGGACCGTCACGGAGCGGTTGCCCGGGACGCACAATCCGAAGGTCGCCACGGGTGACATCGAAGTGCGGGCTGCACGCGTGGAGATCCTGTCCGAAGCGAGAACCCCGCCCTTCTACATCAACGAGCCGGACCAGCCCATCGACGAGTCGCTCCGCCTGCGCTACCGCTACCTCGACCTCCGCCGCGAGCCCCTGCGCGACCGGCTCCTCCTGCGTTCGGCGCTCGTGCGGGCCATCCGCGATGCGCACCACAGGGCGGGGTTCGTCGAGATCGAGACCCCCATGCTCATCAAGTCCACGCCCGAGGGCGCCCGGGACTTCGTGGTGCCCTCGCGCCTGCAGCCGGGCACGGTGTACGCGCTGCCGCAGAGCCCGCAGCAGCTGAAGCAGCTGCTGATGGTGGCCGGGATGGACCGCTACTTCCAGATCGCGCGGTGCTTCCGCGACGAGGATCCGCGCGGCGATCGGCAGCCGGAGTTCACGCAGCTCGACCTCGAGATGAGCTTCGTCCGCGAAGAGACCGTGATGGAGTTCGTCGAGCAGATGATCGTCGAGGTGAGCCGGGCGGTCGTGCCGGAGCGCCCCATTCAGCAGGTTCCCTTTCCTCGCTTCACATTCGCCGAGGCGATGGAACGGTTCGGCTCGGACAAACCGGACCTGCGCTTCAGGATGGAACTCGTCGATTTCGGCCCAGCCCTGCTCGGACCCGACGGATCTCCGACGTCTGGCTTCCGCGTCTTCGACGATGTGCTGGCCACGGGCGGGCGCGTGAAAGGGATCCGCGTGGCGGGCCACGCCGGCGCCAGCCGGCACGAGATCGACGAGTTGACCGAGCTGGCCCGGCGCTTCGGGGCCCGTGGCCTCGTGCATCTGGCGGTGACCGCCGAGGGGATCCACTCGCCGGTGGCGAAGTACCTGGGCGAGGAGCGGCTGCGGGCTCTCAGCGCGGCGGCCGGAGCGGCGGAGGGCGACCTGGTGCTGGTCGTGGCGGACCGGCCCGAGGTGACCGCGGACGTGCTGGGCCGGCTGCGCTCAGCGCTCGGCGAGCGGCTCGGTCTGGTCGATCCGGACGTGCTCTCGTACTGCTGGGTGTATCGCTTCCCGATGTACCAGTGGGACGCCGAGCGTGGCCGCTGGGATGCGACGCACAACCCGTTCAGCGCACCGGTCCCCGACGACGAGCCGCTGCTCAGCACCACGAGCGGCGACCCGTACAGCCCGGATCCCGGTGACCCGGCGGGGCGCGCTCGGGCGCAACAGTACGACGTCGCCCTGAACGGTTGGGAGCTGGGGGGCGGCTCGGTGCGGATCCACCGCCGCGAGCTCCTCGAGCGCAGTTTCGCGCTCATGGGCCACTCGCCCGAAGCGATGCACGACAAGTTCGGCGGCATTCTCGAGGCGTTCGACTACGGTGCCCCGCCGCATGGGGGAATCGCGCTGGGGATCGACCGCTGGGTGGCGCTCTTCGCCCACCAGACGACGATCCGGGAGGTCATGGCCTTCCCCAAGACCCAGTCGATGAGCGACCTGATGCTGGAGGCGCCGTCCGAGCCCGATCCAGTGCAGTGGGCCGAGCTCGGGTTGCGCTTCGTCGGACGGGAGCCGCCGGGCGGACGCGGTCGATCCTAGCCCGGGCGAGGAGTGGACTGGACCGCTGCGGTCGGACGCCGGCCGCGACTGGGGGCGTTGCTCGGTGCGCTGTGCATCTCGTTCTCGGGCATCTTCTTCCTCTATTCGCATACCTCCCCGGCCACGGCGGCCGTGTTCCGCTGCCTGTACGCGCTGCCGTTCCTCGGGCTGTTCGCGCTGGCCGAGCTCCGGCGCCACGGCGCGCTCGATCGGCGACACAGCGGGATCGCGATCGTCGCCGGTGCGTTCTTCGCCGCGGACCTCCTGTTCTGGAACCACGCCGTCGATGACGTGGGGGCCGGCCTGGCGACCGTCGTCGGCAACCTGCAGGTCGTGATCGTCTCGATCATCGCGTGGGTGGTCCTGCACGAGCGCCTGTCGCGCCGGATGGCAGCTGCGGTGCCGGTGATGCTGGCCGGGGTCGCGCTGATCTCGGGGCTCGTCGGCACTGGCGCGTACGGCTCGGACCCTCGCCTGGGCGTCGTCTTCGGTGTCGTCTCCGCGCTCGCCTACAGCGGCTACCTGCTCCTCTCCCGGGAAGCCAACCCGGGCGGGAACCGGCCGGCCACGATGCTGTTCCTCTCGAGCCTCACGACCGCCGTGACCGCGGCGATCGTGGGCAGCCTGCTCGGCGCGTTCGACCCGATCCCGAGCTGGCCGGCACACGGCTGGCTGCTGGCTCTCGCGCTCACGTCGCAGGTGAGCGGGTACCTCCTCATCTCGGCCTCCCAACCGCGCCTGCCGGCGGCGATCACGTCGGCGATCCTGCTGGCGCAGCCCGTGGCGACGGTCTTCCTCGCCGGCGTGCTGCTCGGCGAGGCCCCGTCGCTCGTGCAGTACGCGGGCGTCGGTCTCGTGATCGCAGGCTTGCTGGTGACGAGCCTGCGGTCGGGAATGCGGGTCAGTCCGCGCGAGGCGGTCGGCGGCGAACCGGAGGTCGTCGGAACCGCGTAGGGAACCGCGTTGCGCCCGTGTCTCGCCCGCAGGAGGAATTCCGTGCGCCGGTGCGGGATGCTCGGAGGTCCGCGGGCGGAGATCAGCCGCGGATCAGCGGGGCCGTCTCAAACGTGGTCGCCCGTGCGCGGCGCGGCAGAGGCGCGGGTCCGCGGCGCAGCCGTCTCGCCTGTGGGCGGGCCGGTGGAGGCTCCCGCCGTGCCTTCCTCGCCCTCCAGCGCCGCACCGAGGAGCCGCTCGACGATCACCGTGTCCCGCCACGCGCCGTCCAGCCGACCGTGCCGGCGGTACGTGCCCACCTCGCGGAACCCGAGCCCGCGACAGAGCGCGCGGCTTGCGGCGTTTTCGGGGAACACGCGCGAGACGAGTTTCCAGAATCCGGCGGCCTCGCACGCATCGATCAGCGCCTGCAGGGCGGCGCGGCCGGCGCCCGTCCCTCGCGCGGAGCGAGCCGTGTAGACCGAGAACTCGGCGACTCCGTCGTAGCACGCGCGGGGCCGGTACCCGGATGCCGCCGCCCAGGCGACCACGCGGCCGCCCCGCTCGGCGACCACGACGGGGTAGCGGCCCTCCTTCTCCTCGAGCCAGGCCTCCATGCGGGCGGCGGTGCGCGGTTCCGTCTCGAAGGTCGCGATACGGTCCTCGATGCCCTCGTTGTAGATGGCCGCGATCGCGGCGGCGTCCGCCGGACGCGCGGCACGGACCGTCGTCGGGATCGGCGCACCGGCCGTTGTTCGCACCGGGCGATGGTCGGGAGGCACCCCGGCCGCCGCCGCGTCCGGATCGATGCCGCTCATTCCTCGGATGGGAGTGGCGCCTCGCTCGCGCCCCACTCCGGCGGCGGTCCAGCGGCGGGCTCCGCGGGTCCCTCGAAGCGGGGAAGCGACGCGCGTGGCGTCGACACGTCGTGGACGATGCCCGGGTCGCCCAGGTCAACGGTTCGGAATCGGTCGCCGTCCGCCGCGAGGGTGTCCAGCGCTTCGTCGCCGTGCGTGCCGTGCAGCTCCCGGACCCGGGGCAGGAGTGGGCCAGGGATCAGGGCAGGGTATCCCGGCCGGCCTTCGAAGCTGGCGCGCACGAGCACTGCGGGAGAGGCGCCGTGCGCCTCGATGAGCGACGTGACCGTCTCGGGGTCGACCCAGACGTAGCGCGCCGGCCAGAGGATCCCGGCCGTGGTCTCCGTCACGGTCGCCAGCGCTGCCTCCATGCCGGCGGTGAACCAGGCGATGCCGCGCGGCTCATCCGGCGCGGGGGAGACGACGAGCGCGGGTGTGCCCTCCATCGCGTGGGCGACCTCGCCGCCCGGGTCCGGCACCACCACGATCAGCGGCAGCGCGCCGCCTGCCCATGCCGCGTCGACAACGCGGCGAATGAGCGGTAGCCCATCTGTCGGCTCGAGCGCGACTTCCGGGGAGGGCGCGATCAGGACCGCAGCAACAGTCATGGCAGGACCTCCACGGCAGGCCACCCGCGGTGAAATCCCTCGAGCGGACTCCCGACACGGGTGCCGTCTGGGGCGTGGAGTGTAGCCGTCGCCCGCCCTGTGCGACAATCGATGCTCCCGTGAAGCAACCTCCGCGCCTCGACGCGCCGCTCGCCGACCACCACCCGGCCGCTGACGATCAGCTGGCCGCCGCCGCTGCTGCCGACGCTGCGGACGCTGCCGCCGCTGCCGACGCTGCCGACGCTGCCGCCGGCCTGTCG
>JBJKRK010000196.1:0-11915 GCA_046704705.1 Candidatus Limnocylindrales bacterium
CACTGGCGCCGGCGCGGGGCCACCGGCGCCAGTGTGGGCCAACCGGCCGGATGGTAGCGTGGTGCGATGCAGGTACACCTGCTCGACGCCACGTACGAGCTCTTCCGGGCGCACTTCGGTCGCCCGCCCGCATCGGACGCGCAGGGGCGACCTGCGGGCGCGACGATCGGCCTGGTCGAGTCCGTGCTGGGCTTGCTGCGCGAGCCGGGGGTGACGCATCTCGCGTGCGCGACCGACCACGTCGTCCGTTCGTGGCGCAACGACCGCTACGCCGGCTACAAGACCGAGGCGGGCATGCCGCCCGAGCTCCTCGCGCAGTTCGGCCGGGCGGAAGATGCCCTGCGTGCGCTCGGACTGGTGGTCTGGCCGATGGTCGAGTTCGAGGCGGACGATGCGCTGGCCACGGGCGCCGCGCGGTTCGTCGATGCGCCCGACGTCGAACGCGTGGTGATCCTCTCGCCCGACAAGGACCTGGCCCAGTGCGTGCGGGAGGACGGGCGAGTCGCCTGCTACAACCGTCGCCTCGGCCAGCTCGTGGACGCGGCCGCCGTCCTGGCGCGCTTTGGGGTGGCACCGTCCAGCATCCCCGACTACCTGGCGCTCGTCGGCGACAAGTCGGACGGCTACCCCGGCCTGCCCGGCTGGGGGGCCCGCTCGACCGCGGCGGTGCTGGCGCGCTTCGGCCACCTCGAGGCCATCCCCCGGGATTCGTCGTCCTGGGGCGTCGATGTCCGTGGCGCGGGCGCGCTCGCCGCGACGCTCGCGCAGCGCTGGGACGAGGCGCTCCTCTACCGTGAGCTGGCGACGCTGCGCACGGACGTCCCGCTCTCCGAGGGGCTCGAGGACTGTCGCTGGCGGGGCGTGCCAAGGGGCGCCTTCGAGGACCTGGCGCGCCGGCTCGATGCGCCGCACCTCCTCGGACGAGTGCCTCGCTGGGCGGACGACGGGGCAGGTTGACGGCAGCGCCGCCGACCCTCCGGCCCGCCACCGGGCGGACGCTCGATCAGCCGCCGGTCGGAGCGGGTTCGAGGCCGAAGAGATCGCCGCGGTAGCTCCTGGGAACCAGCACCGGGAGCGATCCGGCCTCGACGTCGATGACGTACGTCCCGGCCCCGGCATGGGCCACCTGGGAGCGTGCCGCCGGACTGCCGTCGAGCTCGAGCGGCGGCGGCCGGTCGAAGATGACGTTGATGCCGGCCCCGCGCGCATGCGGCGCCACGCGCGGATCGGGCGAACGGTCCAGAGCGAGCGACCACCCGAGGCGACCGGCCTCGCGCCAGCCCGCGGCAGGGATGACGGTCACGTCCAGGAGTCCATCATCGACGCGCGCGTCGCGCTGCAGCTCGAGGACGCTCGCGTAGCGCCGCGCGTTCGACACCAGGATCTGCCAGGCGGGCCCCTCCCAGAACCGGGCGCCGTCGACGGTGACCGTCGCCCGCAGCGGCCGGAAGGCCCGCGCCGCCCGGAGGGTGCCCAGCGCGATCGCCGCGATGCCCGCCGTGCGCTTGAGCCGGGCATCGGTCAGCGCGAGCGCAAGACCGTCGATCCCCAGCCCGGCGACCAGCAGGAAGCGCGAGAAGTGGCCGTCGGGGAGTCGGAGCCGGCCGAGGTCGGCGCGTCTGACGCACGAATCCACCAGCATCCGCGCGGCCACCTCGGGTCGGGCCGGGATACCGAGCTCCTGCGCCCAGAGGTTGACCGTTCCGCCGGGCAGCACGCCGAGCGGGATCTCACGTCCGGCCAGGGCGTGCGCAACATCCCGCAGCGTTCCGTCCCCCCCGGCAGCAACCACCACCTCGCATCCCTGATCGAGCGCGGCATCGACGAGCGTGCGGGTGCTCCGGTCCGGTGCGCGCTGCAGGACCGAGACCTGCCACCCTGCCGCCGAAAGGATCGGCTCGACGCGGGCCAGTGGGTACGGTCCGCGGAACGAGTGCGGGTTGTCGATGATGCAGGCGCGCACGCGGACAGCATACGGTGGCGCGTGGGGCGAGCCTCCCGATCCGCGCAGCACGAGCGCCCCGTTCCCCCTAGGATTGCCAGGATGCCGACCTCGCATCGGACCGGGGGGGAGCTGGCGGTCGACGCGCTCGCCCGGTCCGGCATTCGACAGGCGTTCACCGTTCCGGGCGAGAGCTTCCTCGGGCTCCTCGACGGGCTGCGCGACAGCGCCATCCGCGTGACGGCCACCCGCCACGAAGCGGGCGCCGCGTTCATGGCCGAGGCATATGCCCAGCTCAGCGGTGAGCCGGCGCTGTGCCTGGCGACGCGGGCGGTGGGGGCCGCGAATCTCGCCATCGGCCTGTACACGGCGCGGCAGGATTCCGCGCCGCTCGTCGCGATCGTCGGCCAGGTGCCGCGGCCGTACCGTGGGCGGGAGTCGTTCCAGGAAGTGGATCAGGTCGAGAGCTTCGGGCGCCTCTGCAAGGCCGCGATCGAGGTGGATGACCCGCACCGGCTGCACGCGGAGATCTGCCGCATGGTCGAGACGGCGCGCGGAGGTCGGCCCGGCCCGGTGCTCATCTCGATTCCGGAGGACGTCCTCGCGGTTCGCCTTCCCGCGGAGACAGGGCCGGGTGTCCGGGAAACGCCGCCCGACGCGTCGTCCGCCCGCCCGGAGCTTCCGGAGCGACCCGCGCCGTCTCCTGAGGAAGTGGAGGCTGTTCTCGAACGCCTGGCGGTCGCGCGCCGCCCGCTGATCCTCGCCGGAGCCGGGATCCTGCGCAGCAACGCGACCAACATGCTGCGCGCGTTCGCGGAGCTGGCGCAGGTTCCGGTGATCGCGGCGTGGAGGCGGCCCGACGTCTTCCCCAACGAGCTCCCCCTGTACCTGGGCATGGCCGGCCTGGGCGCGGCGCGGACGGTCGAGCCGCGGCTGCTGCAGGCCGACCTGATCCTCGCCATCGGCACCCGGCTCTCCGAGATCACGACGTTCCACTATCGCGTTCCGGGACGGGCGAGCAAGCTGATCCAGGTCGACATCGAGCCCGGCCTGCCGGGCGACCGCCTTCAGCCTTCGCTGGTGGTTCGCTCGGATGCCCGCGCGTTTCTGCGTCGGGCGCTGGAGACGCTCGCCCTGGCCAACCGACTGGGGATCCCGGATCTCATCCCGAGCGACCGTCTCGCTGCGAGCCGGGCCACCGATCTGGAGCGAGACCGCGCCGCGTACCTCGCGGCCGTGGCGCTGCCTGAGCACCCATCCGCTGCGCTGGTGGACCCGGCCGCCGTCGTGCGGGCGCTCGCCGCGCACCTGGCGCCTGACGCGATCCTGACGACCGATGCGGGCAACTTCGCCAGCTGGGTGGCGCGCTACGTGCAGATCAAACAGGGCACGCGGTTCCTCGGACCCACATCGGGAGCCATGGGGTACGGGCTCCCCGCGGCGATCGGGGCCGCGATCGCGGCTCGGGACGGAGAGACGATGGCCTCGTCGGCTGTCGCCATGACAGCGCGGGCGGCGGCGCCCACTGGCATTGGAGCGACCGGCGCGGTCGGGTCCGAGACGGTCGACGCCGATGCCATCGATATGGAAGCAGCGCGGGCGGTCGAACCGGACACGGCCGAACCGGACACGGCCGAACCGGACGCGGTCGAACCCGCAGCGGCCGAACCGGACGCGGCCGAACCCGCAGCGGCCGAACCGGACGCGGTCGAACCGGACGCGGTCGAACCGGACGCGGCCGAACCCGCAGCGGCCGAGCAAGCGCAGCCCGAGGCGGAGCCGACCAAATCACAGGAAGACTTCCCTGCCGCAGGCAGCCGCCAGGTGATCGCGCTCGCCGGGGACGGCGGCTTCGCGATGCTGATGGCCGAGCTCGAGACCGCCGTCCGCGAGCGGCTCCGACTTGCGGTGCTCGTCTTCGACAACGGGATGTACGGCACCATCCGGATGCACCAGGAACAGGCGCATCCCGGGCGGGTCGTGGCCACCGACCTGGGGCCCATTGCGTTCAGCGGCATCGCCGAGGCTTGCGGCGCCCGCGCGGTGCGCGTCTCCCGGGACGAGGAGGTGGAGCCGGCCGTCGCGCAGGCTCTGCAGTGCGATGGGGTGACGCTGGTGCACATCCTCATCGACCCCAGGTACCTCTCGGTCGACCGTCGCCTGCCCGGCTGAGCCAAGGGCGCCGGACAGCGCAGGTACTCGAGCAGAGCTGCGTGGTGTCGCGCGGTCAGCGCAGGTACTCCAGCAGGGCTGCGTGGTGTCGCGGCGGCCCCGCCACGATCCCGATCGTGCGGCTGGCGCGCGAGACATCGAACCACGCCTCGCCGGCCACGCCCGTGACGGTCGCACCGGCCTCCTGCGCGACCAGACCGGGACCGGCGATGTCCCAGTTCGAGAGACCCCCGACCTGGATGAAGGCGTCGAAACGACCGTTCGCGACGTACGTCAGGCTCAGGCCCGCGGAACCGAGATTCCGCACGGCCCGGATGGCGCGACCGAGACGCCTGCGCCGCTGTGCGTTGCCTCGGGCCGGCATACCGAGCGAGACGACGTAGTCGGACAGCTGTGGCTTGTCGGGGATCGCGATCGCCCGGCCATTCAGGTTGGCGCCGTGCCCGCGGACGGCCGTGAACAACTCGTCCCGCATCGGGTCATACACGACGCCGAGCACGATGTCGCCGGCCACGGCGAGGCCGATGCAGACGCAGAACACCGGGATGCCGTTCGCGTAGTTGATGGTGCCGTCCAGCGGATCGACGATCCACGTGCGTCGGGCGCCCCCGGTGGGGTCGGCGGTCCCGGTGGGCGCCTCTGACCGCGCAGCGCCCGAGGGATCGGCGAGGCCGGGTGACGCTCCAGCCACGGTGACGCCGGCGGCCGGGTCGGACACACCCGCGGTTGGGCCGGACACGCCCGCGGTTGGGCCGGGCGCGCCCCTGGTGCCTGCCCGCGCCACCTGTTGCCGGACCGGCGCACCCTTCTCGAGCTCGATCCCGGGCGGATCCGACTCGAGCGCGAACGTCGCTCGCTCGACCCCATCGGGGACGCCACGATGCGCACCGGATTCCTCGGCCAGGATCGCGTCGCGGGGAAACGCGGCGCGGATCTCCGCCAGGATCAGCGCCTCGCACGATCGGTCGACCTCGGTCACCACGTCGCGGGCGCCCTTGTGCTCGACACGTTCGAGGCGCTCGTAATGTTCGACCTGGATCCGGCCCGCCGCGCGTGCCGCCTCGCAGGCCACGGCCAGCGCGCGCTCCACCTCCCCCCTGCCGAAGCGTGCGCGGGCCGCTGGGTTGGGACTCACGCCCGGATTCTAGGGCGCGGCGGCGGTGCGCAGCGAACGAGCGCAGGCGGGCAGGTGGACGACGCGATCCCGCTCACTTCTTCGAGCCTGCCCTCACGACGCGTCCGAACGGGCGGACCGAGTACCCGTCCCAGACGCCGGCGCTGAAGTACACGTCCTGCTCGACGATGGAGCGCGCGGTTCCCTCGTCCGGCACGCGGAACAGGAGCAGCGCCGTCGAAAGGTCCAGGTACCCTCCCGCCTCCAGGAGCATCCCCTCGTCCTGCAGGGCCGCGATCCGGGACAGATGTTCCGGGCGCACGGCGGGGCGTCGTTCGGCGGCCTGGGGCGAGTAGTGTGCCTCGACCACGTAGACGGTCTCGATCGTGACGCCGGCGGGAATCTCGCTCATCGTCGTTGCTCCTCGGTGCGGGTTGCACTCCGATGATCGCAGCTCGAAGGATCTCGGGAGGCCGGCCGGCCCCCGAAGTCGATTCGCTCACTACGGATACACTGATGCGCTCGGCCGCGGGATGGCCGGCAGAACCTGGAGGAGCGCGGTGAGCGAGCGGCTGCTGGTCCTGCTAGGGACGAAGAAGGGCGCGTTCATCCTGGAGGGTGACCCCGACCGGCGCACCTGGCGTCTGCACGGGCCCATGTGCGACGGTTGGCCGATCCGGCACGTGAACGCGGATCCCTCCGACGGAGCGATCTACGCCGGCGGCGGCAACGAGTGGTACGGGCCCGCCGTCTGGAAGAGCCTCGACGGCGGCGCCAGCTGGACGCATTCGAGCGCCGGCCTTTCCTACGGCGATGCCGGGCCGCGCCTCGGTACGGTGTGGAACGTCACGCCGGCGCACGGCTCCCTCTACGCGGGGGTCGATCCCGCCGGGCTGTTCCGCAGCGACGACGGTGGCGCAACCTGGCGGCACGTCGAGGGTTTGCGCCGCCATCCGACCACCCCCGGCTGGCAGCCCGGATACGGTGGGCTGTGCCTGCATTCGATCGTGCCGCACGCGCACGACCCACGCCAGATGTGGGTCGCGATCTCCGCGGTGGGCACCTTCTACACCTCCGATGGCGGCGAGACGTGGGAACCACGTAACCGCGGCGTGCGCGCCGAGTTCCTCCCCGAGCGCTACCCGGAGACCGGGCAGTGCGTGCACAGGCTCGGGCTTGCGCCGGGCGACGCCGACCGCCTGTACCAGCAGAACCACTGCGGCGTGTACCGCAGCGACGACGGCGGCCGGAGCTGGCAGGAGATCACGGCAGGGCTCCCCTCCGACTTCGGCTTCGGGCTGGCCATCCACCCCCGAGACCCGCGCACCATCTACACCATCCCCCTCAACGGCGCGGACCGGGGTCGCTTCATGCCCGAGGGCAGAGCGGGCGTGTATCGGAGCCGCGATGCCGGCGGGACGTGGGAGCGCCTGGACCGCGGGCTGCCGCAGGAGCACGCGTATCTCGGCGTGCTCCGGCAAGCCATGGCCGTGGATCGCCTCGATCCGCTGGGCATCTACTTCGGCACGAGCACCGGTCAGCTCTTCGCCAGCAGCGACGAGGGCGAGCACTGGGAGCAGCTCGCCGACTTCCTGCCGCCGATCTGGTCCGTCGAGACATTCGTCGCGGGCGCCTGACAGCCGGTCCGACCGCAGGAGGCCTGACGCGGACGACTCGGATGGTGATCTACCTGCCCTCCTCGCTGGCGCGACTGTTCGTCGACGTGCCGCGCCGCCTGGAAGTGCCGCCGGAGTCGGCACCCGTTTCGGTCGCCGGCGTGGTCGCGCTGCTCGAGGAGCGCTGGCCGGGCATGCGCGATCGGCTGTGCGCCGAAGGCCCGGTGCTCCGGCGCCACATCAATGTCTACGTCGATCGCGAGCCGGCTGACCTCGAGACGCCGGCACGCCCCGAATCGGAGATCCACATCCTCCCCGCCGTCGCGGGCGGTTGATCGCGATCGCTGGGGGGTCGACCAGCACGGCGGCCCGATCGGCGCCGCGCAGCTGACCCTGGGGATTGCGGGCACGGCGCAGAATCCGGCTAGGAGGGCCGGGGATGCGCATCATCCTTGCCGTCGACGGGTCGACCTGGTCGGGGTGTGCCCGCGACCTCGTCGCCGCGCTCGCGTGGCCGCCGGGCAGCCAGGTGCGCGCGGTCGCGGCCCTGGAGCCGATCCCGGAACCCGTCGCCGTGCCCTGGCCCGGTGTCGCGGCCATCGACCTGGGCGCGGTCGAGGGCGCCGCCCGGTCGGACCTGACCAGCATGCTGGAGTCGACGGTCGCGGCACTGCGCGCACCCGATCGTGCGGTCGACTGCGTCCTGGTCACCGGGCGACCGGGTGATGCCATCGTGGAGATGGCCGGCTCCTTCGAGGCGGACCTCGTCGCGCTGGGGAGCCGCGGGCAGAGCACGCTGGAGTCGGTCATCCTGGGGTCCGTGGCGGCAGAGGTCGTCGACCGGGCGCCATGTCCGGTGTTGATCGCACGCCGTCCCACGGTCCGGCGCATCGTGCTCGCCGACGACGGCTCGGAGTGCGCCGCTGCTGCTGCTCGCGTGGTCGCGAACTGGCACGTGCTGCGGGGATTTCCGATCCACGTGGTCAGCGTCGCGACGCTGCCGGCCACGTGGGGCGCGGGGTTGATGATGGCGGCAGACGCCACGCCGGCGGATCCGTTCGGGGACCTGCAACAGGACCTGCAGGCTCGTCATGGGCGGATCGCCGAGATGACCGGGGCCACGCTGCGGGCGGCAGGGTGCGAAGTGAGCACAGCCGTCCGTTTCGGCGCCCCTGCGGCGGAGATCCTGCGGGCGGCGCGGGAGCAGGATGCCGACCTCATCGTGGTCGGCAGCCGCGGACACACCGGGATCACCAGGATCCTGCTGGGGAGCGTCGCCCGAAGCGTCCTGCTGCATGCCGCATGCTCAGTGCTGGTGGTTCGCCACGGCGTCCACTGCGCGCAGGAGCCCGGCACGCCCACGTCGACCTGAACGCCGCCCTGGCCGCCCCGCGGCGCGTGGCACCGACCCGCGGGATTCCGCTGCTGGCGAGGGTTACTACCATGGACGGGAAAGGGGAAACCATGGCCACTGTTGCTCGCCGCGCGCGCACCGCGAGCCGAGCGTCCAAGAACCCGCTCGGCGCGGACGAACTTCGCCTGATCGACGCGTACTGGCGCGCCGCCAACTACGTCTCGGTCGGGCAGATCTACCTGCTCGACAACCCGTTGCTCCGCGAACCGCTCGATCCGGCGCACGTCAAGCCCAGGCTCCTGGGCCACTGGGGCACGACACCCGGGCTCAACTTCATCTACGCCCATATGAACCGGGTGATCCGCAACTGGGACCTGGACGCGATCTACGTCACGGGCCCCGGCCACGGCGGACCGGGCCTCGTTGCGAACGCGTACCTCGAGGGAACGTACAGCGAGGTCTACCCGAGCATCACGCGTGATGTCGATGGGCTGCGCAAGCTGTTCCGCCAGTTCTCCTTCCCGGGCGGCATCCCCAGTCACGTCGCGCCGGAGACACCCGGCTCGATCCATGAGGGTGGAGAGCTCGGGTACTCGCTCGCCCACGCGTATGGCGCCGCCTTCGACAACCCCGACCTGCTCGTCTGCTGCGTGGTGGGCGACGGCGAGGCCGAGACCGGCCCCCTTGCCACCGGCTGGCACTCGAACAAGTTCCTGAACCCCGTGCGCGACGGCGCGGTGCTGCCGATCCTGCATCTCAACGGGTACAAGATCGCCGGACCCACGGTGCTCGCGCGGATCCCGGAACAGGAGCTGCTCTCGCTGCTCGAGGGCTATGGCTACCACCCGTACGTGGTCGCGGGTGACGACCCGCCCGAGATGCACCAGCGCATGGCGCAGACGCTCGACACGATCGTCGAGGAGATCCACGAGATCCAGCGCGCCGCCCGCGAGGAGGGCGCCGGCGAGCGCCCGCGCTGGCCGATGATCGTCCTCCGTACACCCAAAGGCTGGACGGGCCCGAAAGAGGTCGACGGGAAACCCGTGGAAGGCACGTGGCGCGCCCACCAGGTGCCCCTCGCCGATGTCCGCGAACGGCCTGAGCACCTGGCCCAGCTCGAGGCGTGGATGCGGAGCTACCGTCCGGAGGACCTCTTCGACGACGACGGGGCGCTGGTGCCCGAGCTTGCCGAGCTCCCACCGCGCAGCTACCGGCGGATGAGCGCGAACCCCCACGCGAACGGCGGGCTGCTGCTCCGCGACCTGTCGCTCCCCGACTTCCGCGACTACGCCGTCGCTGTCCCTGCGCCCGGCCACGTCCGGAGCGAGGCAACGCGGGTGCTGGGCGGGTTCCTGCGCGACGTGTTCCGGCGCAACCCCGAGACGTTCCGCCTCTTCGGGCCCGACGAGACCGCCTCGAACCGCCTCTCAGCGGTCTTCGACGTCACCGACCGTGCCTTTGAGGGCGAGCTCCTGCCCACCGACGAGAATCTGGCCCCGGAAGGCCGGGTCATGGAGGCGCTGTCCGAGCACCTCTGCCAGGGCTGGCTGGAGGGCTACCTGCTGACCGGCCGGCACGGCCTCTTCAACTGCTACGAGGCCTTCATCCACATCATCGACTCGATGTTCAACCAGCACGCGAAATGGCTGAAGGTCACGAACCAGATCGCCTGGCGACGGCCGATCGCGTCGCTCAACTACCTGCTCTCGTCGCACGTGTGGCGCCAGGACCACAACGGCTTCAGCCACCAGGATCCCGGCTTCATCGACCACGTGGTGAACAAGAAGGCCGACGTCATCCGGGTCTACCTGCCGCCGGACGCGAACACCCTGCTCTCGGTGGCCGATCACTGCCTGCGCAGCCGCCAGTACGTCAACGTCATCGTGGCCGGCAAGCAGCCCGAGCTCGACTGGCTCTCGATGGACCAGGCGATCCTCCACTGCACCCGCGGGATCGGGATCTGGGAGTGGGCCAGCAACGACCAGGGCGGCGAGCCCGACGTCGTGATGGCCTGCTGTGGGGACGTCCCCACGCTGGAGACGCTCGCCGCGGTCGATCTCATCCACCAGCACCTGCCCGACCTCCGGGTGCGCGTGGTGAACGTCGTCGACCTGATGCGGCTGCAGCCGGAGCGCGAGCATCCCCACGGGATGTCGGAGACCGAGTTCGATTCGCTCTTCACCACGGACCGACCGGTGATCTTCGCGTACCACGGCTACCCGCTGCTGATCCATCGGCTCACCTACCGGCGCACGAACCACGCGAACATCCACGTGCGCGGGTACAAGGAGGAGGGCACGACCACCACCCCCTTCGACATGGTCATGCTGAACGACCTGGACCGCTTCCATCTCGTGATGGACGTCATCGACCGTGTGCCCGGGCTGGCCTCACGGGCGGGCCATGTGCGCCAGCTCATGGTGGACCGACGCCTGCAGTGTCGTGCCTACACGCGCGAGCACGGCGAGGACGCGCCCGAGGTCCGCAACTGGACCTGGCCCGGTCAGGGGTAGCCCGATGCGCATCCTGGTGGTGAACGCGGGGTCGAGCAGCCTGAAGCTCCGCGTGCTCGACGACGACGATCGCGTCGTGGGGTCGGCGGATCTGCCCGCGCCGGGCACCCGGGCGCGGGACGAGCAGGCCGCGGCGGCGATCCGGGGGTTCGGGACGGTGGACGCGGTGGGCCATCGCATCGTGCACGGCGGGACCTACTACTCGCGGGCCGTGTTGCTCGACGAGACCGTCGAAGATCGGCTGCGGGCCCTGGTGGATTACGCGCCGCTGCACCAGCCGAAGTCGCTCGCCGCGCTGGCGGCTGTCCGAGAGGTGCTGCCCGACGCCCCGGCCGTGGCCTGTTTCGATACGGCATTCCACGCCGCCATGCCGGACGCGGCGGCCACGTACGCGATCCCCCGCGAATGGCGCGTGCGCTGGGACCTGCGGCGCTACGGGTTCCACGGGCTCTCGCATGCGTACGCGTCCCGTCGCGTCGCGGAGCTGCTCGACACGAACCTGGGGGAACTGCGCCTGGTGACCTGCCATCTCGGCGCTGGTGCCTCGCTGGCGGCGGTCGCTGGAGGGCACTCGATCGACACGACCATGGGCTTCACCCCACTGGAAGGACTGGTGATGGCGACGCGCTCGGGGAGCGTGGACCCGGGCCTCGTGCTGTGGCTCGAAGAACACGTGGGGATGCCCGCCGCAGAGCTGGCGGCCACACTCGACAACCGTTCGGGCCTCACGGGCCTGGCCGGCACGGCCGACATGCGCGCGATCCTCTCGGGGGCCGACGCCGGCGACGCGGACGCTTCGCTGGCGCTCGATGTGTACCTGCACCGGCTCCGGAAAGAGATCGCGTCGATGGTCGCGGCGCTCGGCGGGCTGGACGCGCTCGTGTTCACCGGCGGGGTCGGCGAGAACTCGCCGCCCATCCGCGAGCGCGCCGCCGAGGGGCTCGCGTTCCTCGGCGTTCGAATCGACCGGGAGCGGAACGAGACGGGCGATGCCGATCGAGAGATCGGCGCTTCCGGCGCCCGGGTGCGCACGCTGGTCGTCGCCGCGCGGGAGGATCTGCAGATCGCCCGCGAGGTGCGCGAGGTGCTGGGGGCCCGCACGCCGCACGCGTGAGCCGCGGTCCCCGCGCCACGGCATCCGGACGACGGGCGCGGGCCGGTCGCGTCCTGCGCTGTGCCGCCCGTCCGGCGGCCATGGGACTAT
>JBJKRK010000197.1:0-13657 GCA_046704705.1 Candidatus Limnocylindrales bacterium
GTGGTGGGCTCGATCGCGCCCTGGAACTACCCATTGCAGATGGCCGGGTGGAAGGTGCTGCCGGCGATCGCGGCGGGGAATACCGTGGTGCTGAAACCGGCCTCGCTCACCCCGCTCACCGCGCTCCCCCCCCGGGGGCGGGCCACACCCTCAGCGCGTCAGCTCGCGGGCGAACTCCTCGAAGACCCCCACGTAGCGCTTGACATCCTCCTCGGTGTGCTGTACCGAGAGCGTCCACTCCTCCTCGCGCCCTGGCGTCATGAAGATGCCGCGGTTCATCGCGTAGAGCCAGGCGAGCTCGGTGAGCGCCTTGTCCTGGTGTGCCTTGTACGTGCGGTAGTCGACGATCTCCGCGTCCGCGAACGTCACCACGCCCTTGGAGTTGATCCCCACCGCGTAGCCCGGCAGATCGTACCGCGCGAGGACGGCGCGGCAGCCGGCGAGCAGGCGTTCGTTGAGCGCGCCGAGGTGCCGGTACGCGTCCGGCGTGAGCACCTCCGAGAGGCTCGCGCGGGCGGCGGCCATGGTGAGTGGATTGCCGTTGAAGGTACCGACCTGGTACACGGCGCCCGAGCGGACGACCTCCATGACTGCTTCTGTGCCCCCGATGGCGCCGGAAGGGAGCCCGCCGCCGAGCGCCTTCGCGAGCGTCACCATGTCGGGCTGCAGGCCGAAGTACTCGGTCGCGCCGCCGGCGGCGATCGTGAGGCCAGTCTTCACCTCGTCGACGATCCACACGACGCCGTACCGGTGGGTGATCTCGCGCACCCGTTCGAGGTAGTCCGGGCGCGGGAGCACGACGCCCATGTTCATCAACGCCGCCTCCATGATGAAGGCGGCCGGCGGACGGCCCTCGTCGACGAGGCGCCTGATGCGCTCCTCGAGCGCCTCCGCGTCGTTGAAGGGCACGGCGATCGTGAGCGGCACGACGGAGGCGGGGATGCCCGCGCCGTACGGGACCGAGGGGTTGTCCTCCGCGACCTCGAGGAGGTCCGCCGTCGCGGCGATCGAGACCATCACGTAGTCGTGGTGGCCGTGGTACGAGCCGAAGACCTTGAGCACGACGTCCCGACGGGTCGCCGCACGCGCGATCCGGAGCGCGTCCATCGTGGCTTCGGTGCCCGAGTTGGTGAAGCGCCACTGCGGCAGGCCGAACCGCCGCGACAGCTCCTCGGCCACCCAGATGTCGTCCTCGGTGGGAGCGGCGAAGTGCGTGCCCTTCTCGAGGCGCGCCGTGACCGCCGCGCTGATCGCCGGGTGGGCGTGACCCTGGACCATCGCCCCGAACCCGTTGTGGAAGTCCACGTAGCGGCGCCCGTCGACGTCCCAGACGTACGCCCCGGCGCCGCGGTCGAGGTAGATCGGCCAGGGGTCCCGCACCTGATACGACGACGGTACGCCGCCCGGCATCGAGCGCCGCGCACGCTCGTAGCAGGCGGCCGAGCCCGGCGTCCGTTCGTTCAGCTGCCGCGCTTCCCGCGCCGCAAGTTCCGCGATCCGGCGCCTGTCAGGGACCATGGCTACTGGCTGAACTCGTAGCCGCGCGGGTCGACCATCGCCTCCACGAACATCGGGCGATCCGCGGAAGCCGCACGCCGCAGGGCACGACGCAGGGTGGACTGGCTGCTGACGCGAACCGCGGGCAGCCCGGTGGCGCGCGCGAGGGCGGCGAGACGAAGCTCCGGACCGGGCAGCAACGTCCCCACCGGCGGATACCCCCGCCGGGCCTGCTTCACGCGGATGGAGGACAGCGCACCGTCGTTCAGCGCCACGATCGGCAGCGGTCCGTGCATCCGCGCGACCGAAGCGAGCTCGCCCGCGTACATCAGCACGCCGCCATCGCCAACCACGGCCGCCACGGTCCGCTCCGGCCACGCGTACTTCGCGGCGATCGCGAACGGAATGCCGGTGCCCATGGAGGCGAGCCCGCTGGAGTTGAGGAAGGTGTTGGGCCGCGCGGCGACCCACTGCTGGACCATGAGCAACTTGTGCGATCCCACATCGGTCGTGACGACGGCGTCGGAGGGCAGCGCCCGCTGGAGCTCGTCGAGCACCGTCTGTGGCCACAATCCTTCGGGCGGGTCGCTCTCGCCCGTGGGCCACAGCCCGCCCCGGATTTCCTCGCGCGCCGCAGCGATCTCCGCCGGGTCCCAGGAGCTGTCGCGCCGTTGCAGCCCGGCGAGCAGCGCGTCGAGCGACGCATCGAGCGGGGCATCGACCGCCACGACGGACGGCAGTGCCGGCTCGCCCGCATTCGTGGCCGCCAGTGACACGAGCGGACGCGAGAGCGGCCATGCGGAAAGAAGCTCGACGCTGTCGAGGCCGACGGCCAGCACGATGTCGGCCTGCTCGGCCAGCGCGGCCACGGGCTGGTTGCGTCGCGTGGCGATCGTGCCGACGTACAGCGGATGGTCGTTGGGGAACCACCCCTTGGATTGGGGCGTATCCGCGACCGGCGCCTGGAGATGCTCGGCCAGCCGCACCAATCGACCGGCATCATCGCCCCACGTGATGCCCAGCCCGACCACGATGAATACCCGCCCCGCGTCGGTGAGTCGCTGCACGAGCGGCGCGACGAGAGCCGAGACATCGACGACGTCACCTCCCCGCACCGGCGGAGCGACGCCGGCCGAGACGGGCTGCTCGACCTGACCAGTCGGGATGCTGACGATGACCGGGCCCGGCAGGGGGCCCGTCGCGGCGGCGAACACCTCTGGAAACCGCTCCGCGACGTCGCTCGCCTGGACGGCCAGCCGCGCACGCGCGACTCCATCGGCGACGTGCTCGAAGGGAAGGCGCTGATGCGCCGGGAGACCGGGCGCAGCCACATGGTCCCCGATCAGGACGCAGAGCGGCAAGCGGTCAAGATGAGCCGCGAAGACGCCGGACGTCGTGTTGGTGGTCCCGGGACCGCCGGCCACGAGACAGACGCCGGGCACACCGGTCAGGTGGCCCGTCATCGCCGCGGCGAACGTGGCGGTGGCCTCGTGATGCGTCAGGACGAACTCCAGACCCTCCCGCCGCATCGCCTCGATCAACTCGATCGTCTCGGTCCCGGGCAGGCCGAACACGCGGCTCACCCCGCTGCGTCGCAGGAACTGGGCCACGTACTCCGCTACATCCATGCGCACAACTCCTGGGACCTCTGTCGCCGGATCACGCACAAGAGCCAGCGGTCAACGTGTGGCCGTTGCGGAGCGCGTGATGCGGATCTTCTTGCTGCCCTCGTCGTGCATCGTGCGGAGCACCGCGAGCAGGTCCCGACGGCCCGCGCTGAAGGAGCCGACGAGAGACACGTACTGCGGCCCGAGCGCGGTTCGGGACTCCGCGTTGCCGTAGCTGATGAGGAGGCGGCCGCTCGCGGTGTCCAGCCCGATGGTGCCCGGCAGGAGGCCGATGACGCGCAGTTCGCGCTCGGCGTCGTCCGTGGCGGCGCCGGTTGCGCACTCGCACGTCATGCCCGACCAGTAGCCGTGCTGCAGTGTCGTCTCGAGCGGCAGCGACGCCAGCAGCGCCGCGGCGGCAGCGGGCGCGGCGCGCTCGTCGACGACTGCGGTTCCCGCGACGCCGCCGATCTCGATCGTGACCTCGGTCATCTGCTACTCCTGTGCCCGCTCGATGAGGATGGGTGTCGCGCCCTCGGCCAGGGTGCGCCGAGCTGCATCGGCGAGGGCGTCACCCCCGGTCGTCAGGCGCCCCAGCCGCGTTGCGTAGGCAGCGGCGACCCGGTGGCTTCTCGCCTGCGCCTGACCGTAGGCGATGACGAACTCGCCGTGCTCGGGGCGAAGCGCGAGCGACTGATGCGGGTAGAAACTCACCGGGTCCTCGATGGGAATCGTGGATCCGCTGAGCTCCTTGATGAGGATGTACGCGCCCTCCCCGCCCCAGCGCAGGTGACGCAGGCTTCCCTGAATCGGCAGCGCATCCCAGAAGCGCCTGACTGTCTCGGGCGCCCCGGCTTCGTTCAGCTCGGCCTCGCCCGAGGTGTCGCCGACGGTGATTCGGATTCTCCTGCTCACGACCTTCCTCACTCAGCGATCGACACGGTGGCCGTCACCTGCCCGGACTCGCGCAGGGGTGCGAGGCATCGCTGCAGCTCCGCGAGCGGCCCGACCAGCCGCGCCACAGGGGAGCCGTACGCGCGTCCGTGCTCGTCCCGCAGCTCGGCCGCCCCGTAGCCGACCAGCACGGCCGGTCCGGGGACGCCCGTCTCGAACCCTCCATCCGGCACGACCAGCAGGTAGCCCGGGTAGATCGAGCTGATCGGGCTCTCCAGGGGTGCAGCTGCGCCCGCCGCAAGCGACCCCGCACACGCCTGTCCTGACCACTGGCCATGCACCAAGCGCAACTCCGTAGGCGTCGCATCCGTCAGCCAGCGAACCGTCTCCGGCGCGTCAGCCAGGAGCTCGAACGTCAGCGAGCTGTCACCGACCCTGAGCATCAAGCGTGCCATGGTTCCTCCGTTCCGAGCGTGGGTACGCGACGCCGCGTTGTGCCTCCTCAGGCGGGCCGGCCGCCGTGGAACGTCTGGAGGTTCGCGCGGCACTGCTCCAGGTGGTTTCGGGCATGCGGCTCCGACTTCTGGAACTGGTCCCGCGGAGAAGTGGGCCCGAACAGCGGATGCTTCCCCGGACGGTCCAGCTGGCTCTCGTCCAGCGCGCGCCCCAGGCTGAGCAGTTCTGCTCGAGCGGTGAGCCAGCGATCCAGGAGAAGCTGTGGGTCGGCGACCGGTACCGGCGACAGCTCTCCTCGCGCCTCGAGCACCGGGTCCGTGTCGGCCAGCATCGCGTGGATGCGACGAAGTCGCAGCTCCTCGAGTTCGCCGATGTGGTGGAGGATCTCCAGAATGGACCACTCCTCGGGCGCCGGTCGGTAGGCCAGCTCGTCCTGGCTCAGACCGGTCAACAGGGAGCGCCACTCGCCCTCCAGCGGCGAGGTTTCAAGCGCCTGGAGGTAGCTTCTGTCGTCCGTCATGTCGTCTCCATGTGCACGCAGTCGATGACGCGAGGCGATGTGCGCAGCTGCCGGCCCGCGGCCCGGTGGACAGCTCCGATCTATGACAGGTGTGGAGCCACCTCCGCTTGGAATGCGCGGATCTGATCGAGATGCTCCTCGAGGTCGCGCGCATAGAGCACGGCGCACACTTCGGTGGCGCCGGCGGCGACATACTGCCGCAGCCTGTCTGTCACGGTGGCGTAGGATCCGACGACCACGCGTTCGCCGGGCGGCTCCGCAATGGGCACCCCGTCGTATCGACCCTCGGACAGCGCTCGGTCCCGGATCGCCTCGGCCTCACGGTCGCTGGAGGCCACGGCGACGTACACCTGTCGCGCGATCTCGAGCTCGGCCGGATCCCTCCCCGACTCCTCCATGTACCCCCGGATCGTCGCGATCTTGGTTTCCATTTCGGCGGTGCTGGAGTGGGAATCGATCCAGCCCTGCGCGAACTTCGCGATGCGCCGGAAGACACCGTCCGCGTCGCCGGCGATATAGACCGGGAGGGGAGTCTGGATCGGCTTCGGCGCCGTCTCGGCATCCTCGAAACGCACCCAGGAGCCGGCGAAGGAGGCCCGCCGTTCGGTCCACAGGACGCGCAGCGCGGCGAGGTACTCCTCCATCATCTCTGCCCGGTTCGGGTGCGCCACCGCCCCGTACAGCCTCCGGAATTGCTCGAGGGATCCCCCCAGCCCGAAGCCGAGAGTCAGCCGACCGCCGGAGATCCAGTCGACCGTCGCGGCCTGCTTGGCGAGCAGCAACGGCTCGTGCATCGGGAGCACCAGGGTCGCCGTGTACAGCCGCACCCGCTCGGTCGCGGCGGCGAGGATGCTCAGCACGCACATCGCGTCGAAGTACCGCCCCGGCTGCTCGAACTGTTTGGCGACGCCGGCTTCGGTCACCGCGAATTCGTTGGTCCAGACACCGTCATATCCGAGCCGTTCGGCTTCCTGCGCGACCCGCACCATCCATTCGATGGTGACGGACTCGATCGGGTGCAGCCTCCCCTCGCGGCAGTTGGGTATCCCGGTACTCAGTCGCAACACAACCTACCTCTCTTCGGTCCTGGATCTCGATGTGTCACGCAGTCGGTGAGCGTCACGTTCTGCATTGCCACTCAGTGCGCAAACGACGCCCGCTTCTCCAGCCGGGCGGCCAGGCGGGTCAGCGGGACGGTGAAGATCACGTAGAGCGCCACGATCGTCCCCGTCACGAGGGCGATCTGGAAGGTCTCGTTCATGATTGCCTGCCCGTCGTACAGGATCTCCGGTACGCCCACCGCTGAGGCGATCGTCGCCGTCTTCGTCAGCCCGACGAACAGGTTGAGCAGCGGCGCAACCAGGAACGGGATCATCTGCGGCACGATGACGAGCCGGAACACCTGGACACGGCTGAGCCCGAGGCTGAGACCGGCTTCGCGCTGGGTCTGCGGCACGGTGATGAACCCAGCGCGATACACCTCCGAGGCGAACGCGCCCTCCATCAACCCAAGCGCGACAATCGCAGCTGTCACCGGGTCGAGGTTGATGCCGATCCCGCCGAGGCCGAAGAACACCACGTACAGGATCACGAGCTGCGGCAGCGCGCGCAGACATGTCGTGACGAAATTCGTCAAAGGCGCAATCACAGGCCATCCGCTCTGCACGAGCAACGCGAATGCCAGGCCGACGGTGACCGCGACGCACCAGGCGCCAGTGCTGACAACCAGCGTGATGCGCGCCCCGTCCAGGAGGCGCAACAGGATCTGGCTGAACGTCAGATCAAGCATGAAGCCGTGACCTGAGGATCTCTTGCGTACGGCGCTCCTGCGGGTGGTCGAACAGCGTCGCGGCAGCGCCTTCCTCGATGATGTGGCCGCCCTCCATGACCACGACCCGATCGGCGACATGTCGGGCGAAGCCGATCTCATGCGTCACGATCACCATCGTCATGCCGTCCTGGGCCAGCTGCTCCATGATGGTGAGGACTTCGCCGACCATCTCGGGATCGAGTGCGGACGTCGGTTCATCGAACAAGATGGCGTCCGGCTCCATGGCGAGCGCCCTGGCGATAGCCACCCGCTGCTGCTGGCCACCGGAGAGCGCCGCGGGATGCTTCCAGGCGTGGTCCGCCAGGCCGACCCGCGCCAGCAAGGAGAGCGCGCGCTCCCGGGCGACTTTCGGGTCGACCTTCAGCACGTGCCTGGGTCCGAGCGCGACATTGTCGGCTGCCGTGAGGTGAGGAAACAGACCGAAGTGCTGAAACACCATCGACACGTGGCGGCGCACGAATTGCGCCTGCGTGACCTGCGCCGAACTTGCCCTTCGACCGGAAGCCGGCCAGCGCCCGACGAGCGTTCCCCGGAAGTGCAACTCTCCGGACGTCGGCTCGGTGAGCAGGTTGAGGCAGCGCAGCATCGTGGTCTTCCCGGATCCACTCGGCCCGATCACGCACACGCGCTCACCCCGGCGAACCAGGAAGTCGACGCCGCAGACGACCTCGGTACCCGCATATGTCTTGCGGAGCTGCCGAAGTTCAAGAATTGCGTTGCCCCCGGCGTTGACGGTGGGCGAGTCGCTCATTCGCTGCGCATTCATCGGCTCAGCAGACACCATTCCCTCTACCTCGGGCGGGGTTCGCGGAGGGACTCCGCTTCGACCCGAAGGCCCAACCGCGTGCTGACGATTCGCTCCGCGTACTTGGCCGCATATGCCAGCGGCACGGTGATGACCAGATAGATGACGCCGACCAGCATGTAGATCTGCATCGGCAGGAACGTCTCGGTTACAAGTTCGGTGGAGAGTCCAGTCAATTCCGGGACCGATATCAGCGACGCCAGCGACGTCCCCTTGATGATGTAGATGACGGAGTTGACCGTGGGCGGGATGGCCGCCGGCACTGCCTGGGGGAAGACGACGAGGCGAAGCGTCTGCCAGCGACTCAGGCTGAGGCTCGTGGCAGCGTCCCACTGCGTGGTGCTGATCGACTCCAGCGCTGCCCGGTACGTCTCACCGAGGTACGCAGATTCGTTCACGGCGATCGCCACGACTGCCAACCAGAAGGCCGACAGGCCCAGCGCGAGAACGAACTGACCCAGGGCGAAGTACACGAAGACGAGCAGTGCCAGCAGCGGAATGCTGCGGAAGATGTCGACGTAGATCCCGGTCGCGAATCGGAGGATTCGCCATGGGCTGATGCGGGCCGTCGCGATCGCGACCGCCAGCACCAGCCCCAGCGCTTCGCATGCGACGGCCAGCTCGATGGTGACTGCGACACCCTGCAACAGCAGTGGCATCCACGATGCAATCTGCGACATCACGCCGGGCCGGCGCTATTGCTCACAGGTGGGTCTCTGGGTGCGCGACCCTACGACCCAGCGCAGAGCTGCGGCGGGGTCGTGAGCGTCGGGATGAACAGCTTGTTCCCGATGTTGTACTTGTTCGTGACCGTCTGCCAGCTACCGTTCGCCTGCAGGTCCTTGAGTTCCTGATTCAGCGCATCGGCCAGCGCGGAGTTGTCGCACTTGACGTAGTTGTACGCGCGCTCCTGGATGATGCTGTCCGGCCACCCGAATGCACCCGGGCTGAGCGGATGGCAGGTGACACCCGATCCCGGGCCGAAACCCGGCAGTCCGGTGCTGCATCCATCGATGATCGCGTCGATCTGTCCGTTGAGGAGCGCCTTGTCCGTGTCGGCGATCGTCGTGTACACGTGCAAGTTGGCCGCTCCGAACGTGGTGCGCTCGTAGGGAACCCAGACGTACCCGGTCTCTTCACCGATCTGCTTGCCCATGACACTCGATGGGCCGGTGTAGTTGAACGAGTTCTTCGTCCAGACGCCGGTGGTGCGCTGGAAGAACGGGTAGGTGTAGTAGACCTGCTTGGCGCGCGCCTGCGTGTAGAAGGCGGTGGTGCCGAGGTCGACCTTGCCCTGGTTGACCGCCAGGATCTCCGACGGGAGTGTCGTGGGGAACAGCTTCAGCTTCAGGTGGTACTTGTTCGCGAACTGCGTGATCCAGTACCCGTCCGTGCCGATCAGCGTGTTGTTGGGGCCGACTGCGATCTCCGGCAGGTCCCCGTCGGTCAGGGAGACGTACAGCACGCCCGGGGTGTTCAGGTGAAAGGTGACTGCCGGCGCGGATGCGGCCGCCGACGCCGCTGCGCCCGACGAACTGGACGCAGGTGCGGCCGACGCCGGGGAGCTCGTGGACGGCGCCGCGGCAGACGTGCAGGCGCCGGTAACGAGCGCCAGCGTTACCGTCAGTGCGGTCAGCCGGAGTGCGCGAGGCGAGGGGACGTCCATGTGATTGCTCTGCCTCCTCCTGTGTCGTGACGTGTGAAATCGTCCGTCAGAGCGTGATCGTGTCGCGCCACCTCCTCATACGAATGGGTCGGCGGGCGGCTTCTGCGACAGCTCCACGAACACGGTCTTGACCTCCGTGTAGTAGTGCAGCGCCTCGAGCCCGTTCTCCCGGCCGATTCCGCTCATCTTGTAGCCGCCGTACGGGAGCATCCAGTGCACCGGCCGGAACGTGTTGATGGAGACGAGCCCGGCTTTGAGCTGGCCCGCCACCCGGTGCGCGCGCCCGATGTCACGCGTCCAGAGACCCGCCACGAGCCCGAACTGGGTGTCGTTCGCGGCCTCGACCACCTCCTCTTCCGACTCGAAGGGGATGACGGCGAGCACCGGTCCGAAGATCTCCTCCTGCGCGAGGCGGGAGTCGTTCTTCACGTCGGCGAAGATCGTCGGCTGCACGAAGTACCCGTCGGCCAGCGGCGCGTCCGTCAGCCGGCTGCCGCCCACCACCAGGCGGCTGCCCTCGTCCCGGCCCAGCTGGATGTAGGTCAGCGTCTTCTCGAGCTGCTTCTCGGATGCCTGCGGCCCGATGTGGCTGGAGGGGTCGAGTGGGAGGCCCACGCGAATCCGCCGGGTACGTTCCGCAAGGCGCTCGAGGAATGCCTCGTAGACGGACCGCTGGACGAACAGCCGTGACCCCAGGGCACAGGACTGGCCGGTGGAACGGAACGCGGAGTGGAGCGCGACGGTGAGCGCCCGGTCGAGATCGGCGTCCTCGAAGATGATGTGCGGCGACTTGCCGCCGCATTCCAGCGTCACGCGCTTCAGGTTGCCCGCCGCGGCCCGCATGACCTCCTGGGCGGTGCGGTACTCACCGGTGATCGTCACCTTGTTGACCCGCGGGTGCGCCGCCAGCGCAGTGCCGACCTCGCTCCCACTGCCGGGCACGACGTTCACCACGCCATCCGGGATGCCGGCCTGCTGGATGAGCTTCGCGAGCTCCAGCGCGGTGACAGACGTCTGCCGCGAGGGCTTGAGGACGACGCAGTTGCCTGCCGCGAGGGCTGGACCGAGCTTCCAGGAGTACAGGTAGAGTGGCGAATTCCAGGGCGTGATCGCCGCCACGACGCCGACGGGCTCCCGCACGGTGTAGGCGAGCGCGTCGGGTCGCACGGGCAGCGTGTCGCCGTTGATCTTGTCCGCGGCTCCGGCGAAGAAGGTGAGCCACTCGACCGCGCGGGCGATCTCACCCCGCGTGTCGCGCAGCGTCTTGCCGTTGTCGTGGCTCTCGAGCTCCGCGAGTCGTTCCGAATTCTCGGCCAGCAACTCGGCGAGCCGGTGGATGAGCTTGCCCCGGTTGGAGGACGGCATCTTCGACCACGGGCCGGCGAATGCCGTCCGCGCCGCTTCGACAGCCGCGTCCACGTCTTCGGCACCGGCCTGCGCGATCTCGGCCCAGACCTTCCCGGTGGCGGGATCGATCGACTGATACGTGCGCCCCAGGCGCGGCTCCTGCCACGCTCCGCCGACGAAGATGTGGGGGTATGACCTGACTGCAGGTTCGGATGTCGCGATGTCCACGGTTACGCTCCAGCTGCGCTGCCAGCCTGTCGCTGGCGCCGTCCTCTAGCCGCAGGAGTGGCCGGCGGCCCATGCGAGTTCGCCCGCTTCCGCGTCGGGCGGCTGCCGGCACTTCTGGCCGGGCCGTCTGGCGCGCCTCGCCGCCGCTCCAGCTCCACGCCCTCTGAGGGGCCGTGCAGCATGCGGATGCGCAGTTCGCGTGCCGCAGCCATGCGGCGCCGCGCGAGGGTCGAGGCGAGTTCCGGCTTGCGCTCCTCGATCGCGCGGACCAGCTCTTCGTGCGCCGCAGGCATCGATTCGGCCCGGCCCGGATAGGAGAGCGTCGTTCCGGGGAACCGCCGCACGCGATCGTGCACCTGCTGCATGACGAAGAGCAGGAAGTCGTTGTGCGTGGCCCGGCAGAGCGACTCGTGGAAGCGCAGGTTGACCTGGGCCATCCGCGCGAAGTCTCGATCCGCGGCGGCCCGGCGAAGTTCCTCGATGTGCCAGCGGAGAGAGGCGATGTCCGCCTCCGTGGCGCTCTGGGCCGCGAGCGAGGCCGTCAGGCCGGTGAGTGCCTCTCGGACGGCGTAGACCTCGAGGATCTCCCGCGCTGTCATCTCGCCCACGATCAGGCCGCCGCGCCGGTCGCGATCGACGAGCCGTTCCGACTCGAGGCGAAGGAGCGCCTCGCGAACCGGCGTCCGGCTCACGGAGAAGCGCTGCGCGAGCGCGGTCTCGGCCAGGCGAACGCCCGGCTCCAGCACGCCCGTCACGATCGCCTCACGCAGGGTCGCGTGGACGGCATCCGACGCCGCCTGGCTGCGAGACTGTGACTGCCAGATGGCCTCTACCGACGGGAATGCCGGAACCGGGTGCTCGGGGGACGCATGCACGCATGCAACTGTATGCATGTGTATGGCGCCCGTCAAGTCCGGATCGAGCCGCACCTCACTGTGCCGACGTGGCGGTTTGCGTGCGGGCGGATGAATCCTCGCCCGGCACCTCCAGCGCGGCCTCCTCGCGACTGGTCTCGATCCTGTTCCGGACCAGCGCGGCGTAGCGGTACACGAAGTGGGCGAACTTCGTGTACGGGGCGGTGAGGTACAGCGTGCCGAGCGTGGCGAAGTGCGCCACGAGCAGCAGGCCCATCGCGCTCGTGTCGCGAAAGGCGAGCACGAGCATCCCGGTGAGCGACGCCAGCCCGAGGTTCACGATGAACGCGACGTCGAGGCCGCGCATCGTCTCGCTCCCTGTCTGGCGGTCGGCGAGCGCCTTGAGCACCAGCAACCCACCGCAGCCGACGAGCATCGCCAGGCCGCCCACAGAGCCCGTGATGACGGGCACGCTCACGAGGGGGTACGGGGGAAGGATCCCCAGCACGTCCTGCTCGACGGCTGCGGCGATGGTCGCCACGAAGGTGAGCCCGAAGCCGCCGAAAACGAGCGAGTGCAGGTAGACGCGCGCGCTCGAGGCCCGCGAGGCGGGATAGCGACAGCCGTCTCCCCCGCCCCCCAGGTAGCGCAGCGTGAGCGCTTCCCAGGTCGCGCTCGCCAGGGCGCGGCCGTCGAGCCACTCGTTCGGGGTGGACGCGGTGGCACGGTAGAAGCGCACGCCACCGATGCCGAGCGAGCCGGCCACCCACAGTCCGAGGAGGAGCCCCGGCACGACCATCAGGATCCAGGGGATCACCGCGTAGAAACTCCCGGCGCCGGTGTGCGGGGCGAACACGGCCGAGCCCGTCACGAGGAGGGTGACGGCAAGCACGATGAGCGCGCCAAGGATCGTGAGCCCCAGATCTGCGAGCCCGACGCTGCGGGCGGCGTTGCGCAGCGCACCCACGGGCGTCGCCTCGGTGTACGTCGCGACCCGGACGTCCGAGAGCACCTGCGGCAGGTTGATGGCGAACTCGTGCGGCGGCGTGAAGGGGCAGGCGTAGTAGCAGTCCCGGCAGTCGTGGCACAGGTTGGCGATGTACGCCACGGCATCGCGGTCGAAGCTCGTGCGGCGCTCGAGCGCCGGGAACACCGCACAGTAGCCCTCGCAGTAACGGCAAGAGTTGCAGATGGCGAGCTGCCGGCCCGCGTCCTTGATCAGGTCATCGAGCATGCAGCGCCGCCTCCCTTCCTGCGCGGATCCCGGACACCGTCCCGATCGTGAGACCGATCCCGGCCAGGTAGCCCTTCGTCAGGACATTCCCCGCCATCAGCTCGCCCGCGGCGTAGACACCCGGGATGGGAGTGCCGTCCTCGCGCATCACGCCGCAGTCGCGGTCGACCTTCACCCCCATGTAGGTGAACGTGACCCCCGGGCGCAGCGGGTACGCGGCATACGGCGGGGTGTCGATGGGCAGCGCCCAGTTGCTCTTCGGCGGATCGAGGTCGCGAGTCGCGAGCCCGTCCAGCACACCCGGGTCGAACGCCCGACTGCCGTCGGTGTGGGCGTTGAACTCCGCCACGGTGGCCGAGACCGTCTCGGGGTCGAGCCCCAGCTGCCGGGCAAGCTCGGGAATCGAGTCCGCCTCGAGCGGCGGATACACCGACGGGATGAAGAGGTGGCGCACCTTGCGGTCGAAGATCGCGTACGCCGTCTGCCCCGGCTGCTCGGCGATCAGGCGGCCCCAGCTCGCATACCGCTTGGGCCACAAGTCCTGGCCCTCGTCGTAGAAGCGGTGCCCCGAGGCGTTGATGGCGATGCCGTATGGCGTGGCGTCCACCCGGGTGACGATCCCGCCGTCGTACCGCGGCGAGCGCGCGTCGACGCCGATCGCATGGAACCCCCGGGGATCGCCCACGGTCGCCGCGCCGAGACCGCGCAGCAGGCCAAG
>JBJKRK010000198.1:0-9160 GCA_046704705.1 Candidatus Limnocylindrales bacterium
GGCGAGCAGCGCGCCGGCGTCGTCCGGTGCGGCCGGGTACGGAGCGCCATCGAGCGCGCCGTCAGCCTCACCCGCGTCGGGTGGCGCCGGCGGGTACGGTGCGCCTTCGAGCTCCCCGTCCGCCTCCAGCGCGCCGGCCGCGTCGAGCGGATCCTCCGGCGCTGCCGCGGTCGCGCTCAAGACGTCGAGCACGTCCGCACTCGGGACGTTCCTCACCGACGGGAAGGGCGTCACGCTGTATCACTTCACGAAGGACACGGCGGGGAACCCGCCCACCACCGCCTGCACCGGCGGCTGCGCGAAGATCTGGCCGCCCCTGACGGTCGCTCCCGGCTCGACCGTCACCGCGGGGTCGGGCGTGACGGGGAAGATCACCACCTTCAAACGGCCCGACGGCGCGACACAGGTGGCGTACAACGGCGTGCCGCTCTACTACTACATCGGTGACACCGGCCCGGGCCAGACGAACGGGCAGGGCTACGGTGGTCTGTGGTACGTCGTGAAGCCCTGACGAGGCGGCATGCGTCCTGTGGGGCGTCCTGAGACGACAGGACGCCGCGGGGCCTCCGGGGCGACGTGCGACGGACGGCGCCGTCAACCGACGTGCGACGGGCGGCGCCGTGAAGTGGCGCGTGACGCCGTCAACCGACCCACAAGCAGGCCCCCCGGCGCCTCGAGGCGCGTGAAGCCGCCCAGGCGGCGCGCCACCGGCGAGGCGACACCCGGGGGATTACCTGGGGCCCCCGATGACCGACAATCCGGGCGCGCACCGCCCGCACGAGCGGGCGCCGTTCCGCCGCCGGCCGGGCTGAGCACCGGGAGGTCGTCGGACGGGTGCGCCTTGAGCATGCCGGAGGGCCGATGCCAGATCCTGCTTTCCCCGGCCGGGCGTTCCGCCCGGCCCCGGAGCCGCACCGCACAGCGGACGCGGACCCACACCGCACAGCGGACGCGGAGCCGGTCGCCGGCCGTTGGGCGCTGGACCCGTCGGTCGTCTTCCTGAACCACGGCTCGTTCGGCGCCTGCCCGCGCGAGGTGCTCGCCGCCCAGTCGGCGTTGCGTGAGCGGCTGGAGGCCCAGCCGGTGCACTTCCTCGCCCGCGAGCTGGAGCCGCTCCTCGACGCGGCCCGCGCCAGGGTCGCCCGTTTCGTCGGTGCGGATCCCGACGACCTCGCGTTCGTGCCGAACGCGACGGCAGGCGTGAACACGGTCCTCCGCTCGCTCGACTTCGCTCCGGGCGACGAGCTGCTCACCACCGACCACGAGTACAACGCCAGCGTCAACGCGCTTCGCGCGGCGGCCGACGGTGCCGCTGCGCACGTCGTGGTCGCGCCGATCCCGTTTCCGCTGCGCTCCCCGGGCGACGCCGTGCAGGCGATCCTCGACCGGGTCACGCCGCGCACCCGGCTCGCCCTCCTCGACCACGTGACGAGCCCGACCGGGCTCGTGCTCCCGCTCGAGACGCTCGTGCCGGAGCTGCGCCGGCGCGGTGTCGAGACGCTCGTGGACGGCGCCCACGCCCCCGGCATGCTGCCTCTCGACCTCGACGCCCTCGACGCGGCGTACTACACGGGCAACCTCCACAAGTGGTGCTGCGCGCCGAAGGGGAGCGCGTTCCTCCGGGTGCGGCGCGACCTCCAGGGGCGGATCCGGCCGCTGTCGATCTCGCATGGCGCGAACGCACCCCGCGTGGACCGCTCGCGCTTTCGGCTCGAGTTCGACTGGTCCGGCACGCTCGATCCGACCCCCTACCTCTGCGCGCCGGTCGCGATCGATGCGCTCGGGTCGATGCTCGCCGGCGGCTGGCCGGCCGTGATGGCGGCGAACCATCGCCTTGCCCTGTACGCGCGGGATGTCGTGTGCGCCGCGCTCGGGGTGCCTGCGCCCGCGCCCGACGGGATGCTCGGGGCCATGGCAGCCATCCTGCTGCCGGGGCCTCCCGCCAGCAGCCGGGCGCTGTCGCCGCTCGACGACGACCCGTTGCAGGTCGCCCTCCGGGAGCGGCACGGCATCGAGGTGCCGGTCCTGCCCTGGCCGCAGGCCTGGGCCCCCGGCGGGAGCGCAGAGGCGCGTCGCATCGTCCGCGTCTCGGCCCAGCTGTACAACGACCCGACACAGTACGATCGCCTGGCGACGGGGCTGGCCGACCTTCTGGGACGCTGAGCCCGCGTCGCACGGGTACCATGTGTGCGCGCCCCGAAACGCCGGCCCCGAGCTGGCACCCGCTGTCCGCCCCAGCGTCCGGACGACGGGTTGCGGCGGGGCCATGGCAGGTTGATCGTGCCGGTTCTGGCGCCGCTCGTTGACGGTGCCGCCCATAAATCCGATAATCCCACTCAGGATTACTGCATCACTAGCGGACGGGCGCCGCGGGCGCTCGTTCTCAGGAGAGCTGATGACCGTCTCGCAGCGTGAGCTCGTCTCGAACGACCGCTCGAAGTTCGACTTCAAGGACGAGATCGTCTATCTCGCGGAGACCAAGCGTGGCCTCACGCGGGAGACGGTCGAGGAGATCAGCCGTTTCAAGGGCGAGCCGGACTGGATGTTGAAGTTCCGGTTGCGCGCGTACGACCACTTTGTGAAGCGCCCGATGCCGACCTGGGGCGGCGACCTCTCCCACATCGACTTCGACCGCATCATCTTCTACCGCAAGCCCTCCGAGCGCGAGGAGCGCTCGTGGGAAGACGTGCCCGACCAGATCAAGCAGACCTTCGAGCGGCTGGGCATCCCGGAGGCGGAGCGCAAGTTCCTCGCCGGCGTCGGTGCGCAGTACGACTCCGAGGTCGTCTATCACTCGGTGCGCGAGGAGCTCGCGAAGATCGGGGTCGTCTTCATGGGCACCGACCAGGGCCTGAAGGAATACCCTGAGATCTTCAAGAAGTACTTCGGGACCGTGGTGCCGCCGGAGGACAACAAGTTCGCGGCGCTCAACAGCGCGGTCTGGTCCGGCGGCTCGTTCGTGTACGTGCCCAAGGGCGTCGAGGTCCCGCTCCCCCTGCAGGCGTACTTCCGCATCAACGGTGAGAACACCGGGCAGTTCGAGCGAACGCTCATCGTCGTGGACGAGGGCGCCAAGGTGCACTACATCGAGGGCTGCACCGCGCCGATCTACGCGACCGATTCGCTGCACGCGGCCGTCGTCGAGGTGATCGCGCTGCCCGGCTCGAAGGTGCGCTACACGACGATCCAGAACTGGTCGAACGACGTGTACAACCTGGTGACGAAGCGCGCGCACGCGCACGCCAACGCGACGGTCGAGTGGATCGACGCGAACACCGGCGCGCGCCAGACGATGAAGTACCCGTCGATCTACCTGCGCGGCCCGAATGCGACGGCCGACATCATCTCCGTGGCCGTCGGCGGTGCCGGGCAGCACCAGGACACCGGGGCGAAGGCGATCCACCTGGCCCCCAACACGCGCAGCCGGATCGTCTCGAAGTCGATCTCCAAGGACGGCGGGCGCACGACGTACCGCGGTCATCTGAAGGTAGCTCCCGGTGCCACCGGCGTGGTGGCCAGCGTGCGCTGCGATGCGCTGATGCTCGACGACCAGAGCCGGAGCGATACCTACCCGTACATCGACATCCAGGAAGACGACACCACGATGACCCACGAGGCCACCGTGGGCAAGATCAGCCAGGACCAGATCTTCTACCTGATGAGCCGCGGGCTGACCGAGAACGAGGCGCAGAACCTGATCGTCCAGGGCTTCCTCGAGGTCTTCACCAAGGAGCTCCCCATGGAGTACGCGATCGAGTTCAACCGCCTCGTGCGGATGGAGATGGACGGCGCCCTGGGATGACAGCCTCCGACACCGCCCTGCTCGGCCTCGCTGTCGAGCCCGATCCGCGGTCCATCTCGCGCGCCCTGGACGAGCCGGCGTGGCTTCTCGAGGAGCGTTTGGACGGCCTGCGGCGTGCCGCGGACCTGCCCATCGAGACCAACTCGTTGTGGACACCGTACGTCGACCTCCGTCCCGCCCGGTTCGGCGAGATCGCGCCGTACGAGACGTGCGGACCGACAGGCATGGTGGGGGACGAGCGGCCGGAGGGCGCCGCGGCCGCGTTGCATGTCCGCGACAACCGCCTCGTCGGGCTGGGGCTCAGCCCGGAGGCGGAGCGCGCCGGTGTCGTGGTCGACACGTTCGGCGGGCTGCGGCGGCGCGATGCGGCGCTGTTCCGGCGCCTCTTCGACGCGGGGCCCGGCCTGCCGCTGAACGACCGGCTGGCGCAGCTGACGCGCGCGTGGTTCGGCCTGGGCGTGATCGTCCATGTGCCCGACGGCGTCCGCCTCGAGGAACCCATCGTCCTGAGGTGGAGCATGGGGGAACCGGGTCGGGGTTGCCTGACGCGGACGATCATCGCGCTCGGCAACGATGCCCACGCGAGCGTGCTCGAGGAGCAGGACGCATCGACCGCCTCCGACGGGGCGCAGAGCCTGTGGACCGGCACGACTGAGGTCGTACTCGGCGAGGGCGCGACGCTCGACTTTGCGGGGCAGGAAGACCTCGGCCTCGACACTGTTGCGTTCCTGCACCGGCATGCCCGCCTTGGCGCAGCCGCGACACTGCGCTGGGCGCTCGCCACCGTGGGTGGCCGCTTGGTCCGGAGCCGCATCGACAACGTGCTCGAGGGACGCGGCGCCACTGTGCAGCAGGTCGAGATTGCCTTCGGCGCCGCCGCACAGCTCTTCGACATGAGCAGCTACACGCGCCACCTGGGCGAGGACACGACCGGGGACCTGCTGAGCAAGGGCGTCTTCAAGGACCGCGCGCGCGGCTACATCAAGGGCCTCATCGAGATCAAGCAGAGCGCACGAGGCACGGATAGCTTCCTCGGCGAGTTCTCCATGCTGCTCTCGAAGAAGGCACGCTCGGTGACGATCCCGTCGCTGGAGATCGATCAGCCCGACGTCCGCCGGGCGGCGCACTCGAGCTCCGTGGGCCCCATCGATGAGAGCCAGATCTTCTACCTGATGAGCCGCGGGGTCTCGGCGGACCTGGCCCGCAAGTTCATCGTGCTCGGCTTTCTCGAGCCGGTCGTCGCGCGGATCCCACTCGCCGAGGCGCAGGAGCGCCTGCGTGCGCTGCTGGATCGCAAGTGGTCGGCCGTATTCCCGGAGACCGAGAAGCCGGCGCCGGCTCGGCGACCGGCCGGCGCGGCGGAGCCGGCGGCTGCGCCCGCGGGCGCCTGAGCTCGGAGCCCGCCGCATGCCCGAGTGTGCGTCCGCCCGTGCCCGTGAGTGAGTCCACGCCTCCCGCGGACGAGGGCGCCATGGAGGCGCGGCGCGTCGCGGTCGCGCGGCTCGACGATGTGCCCGCCGGCACCATGCTGATGGTGCAGGTGGATGGCGCGAACGTGCTGCTGGTGAACCTGGACGGCGAGGTCCATGCCCTGCAGGGCACCTGCTCCCACGAGTACTTCGAGCTGGATCGCGGGTTCCTGACCGACGACTCGCTGACCTGCGCACTGCACCTCTCGCGCTTCGACGTGCGTAGCGGCGAGGCGCTCGACCCTCCCGCCGAACTGCCGCTCGCGAAGTACCCGGTCGAGATCGACGACGACAGGATCGTGCTCGTGCTGCCCGAGGGGGAGATCCCCGTCAACGAGTAGCCGGGGCGGGCCCACGCCGGCGCGCGTCCAGCAGGGCAGGCGGAGTCCGGCAGGACCCTGCAGGCGCCTGCCGGCTCAGAACAGCTCCCAGGACGCGGCCATCTCGTCGCCGCCGGTTCGCATGCCCGATTCCGCTTCGCCGGCGCCGGGGCGGCGCGGACCGATGCGGAAGCGGGCCTCGTCGGGGCCGTGCGCAGCGCCCTCAGGGGCGCCGTCGAGCCTGCTGACGACGTACTCGCCGATCTGCGGCCCGTGCTTGAACCCATGTCCCGACCCGCCGCCCACCAGCCACACGTTCTCGTACCCGGGGTGCCGATCGATCACGAAGTGCGTGTCGGGCGTGGTCCCGTACTGACACACCCGGCTCTCCGTCACCGGCGCCTCGCCCAGCGCCGGGAAACGCTGCCGCAGGTAGCGCCGCGCGAGGCGCACTGAGTCGGCATCCACGATCCGCTCCCCGCGCGAAGGGTCGAAGATCGGGCCGTAGCGGTCCGGACCGATCTTGAGTCCGCGTTCGTCGACCGCCGGGATGCCGTAGTACGCGGCGTCGTAGTCGCACCAGGCCGGCAGCGCGCCGGCACGGAAGCGTTCGTCGCCGCCTGCCGGCCCGACGAAGATCACATCCTGTTTCGTGATCCGGATGAGCGAGCCGAGCACGTCCGGAAAGAGCCGCGGCAGCCACGGCCCGCAGGCGAACACGAACGCGTCCGCCGACCAGTTGCGTCCGTCCTGATCGACGACCTCGAGCAGTCGCCCGCCCGCCGCCTGCCCCGGTCGGACGGCGGCGAGGGCGTACGTGCCGCCCGCTTCCTGGAACGCCGCCGTCACGGCCTGGCAGCCCCGCCGTGCCATCAGCGCACCGCCCTCCGGCTCGTACAGCGCATGCGTCAGGCCGCCGCCCGCGCCCACCTGGGGCCAGCGTGCCAGCAGTTCCTCCGGCTGCAGCACTTCGTGCGGGATCCCCTCAGCCGCGAACGTCGCGGCCGACGCGTCCTCGAAACCGCCCCGGCGGTGCGCGAACCACAGCACGCCGGTCTGCAGGAACAGCTGGACACCCCGCTCCTCTCCGAGGCGCAGCCAGTGCTGGCGGGCGCGACGCGACCAGCGCGTGTAGAGGCGATCGGGCCCGTGCGCGCTGCGGATGATGCGCGTCTCGCCACCGCTGGATGCGCGCAGGTGGCCGGTGCCCCATGCGTCGAGGAGCGTGACGCTCCTCCCTCCACCGACCCGGCCGTCCGGGCCGCCGCCGCCGACGCGTGCCCAGTACGCGGTCCAGGCCCCCATCACGCCGGCGCCGATGACCAGGAGGTCGGCGCTGCGACGCGCCTGGGACGCGGGCACCGGCACTGGCGAGGGCTCCGGCCGTCGCGCCTCGGGGTCGTCGAGGGCCGCCTCGAGCGCAACGTCGAAGACGGCGGGTACGGGCGGGGACGGGGCGAGCGTGAGCGCGCGGTCCGCGCCCGCAGCACGCGCGAGTTCGCCGCGGGCGGGTGCGTCCGAGGTGTCGAATGGCCCTGATCGCGTCGCGGAACGATGCGTCGCCGGAACCTGCCGTCTCATGGCGTGAGCGTGAGGGTCTGCGTCGTGGCGGCGTCCACGGCCCGGCGCGAGAAGGGGAGCGGCACCTGTTCGTCGGCCAACCAGCGCTCGATCAGGTCGCCGTAGTGGGTGTCGAAGGGGACGCCGGACTGGCCCGTGGTGATCATGATCCGCGCGCCGTCCAGGTCGCCCATGTCGACGCTGAGACGGTACGAGGGACCCGCCGTCGCCGCGAAGATCGTCTTGAGATCCGGCGCCGGCACCGGCGTCACCTGGTACGGATCGGGGTACGCCCTCGAGAGGTCGAAGGCGGTCTGGTCGACGGCGAGCGGTGCGCCTGCGACCGGGTACGGCCCCCGGTCGAACACCAGATGGAACGGCGGGATGCCGGATGCCCCGAAGCTCTGCTCGTCGAACTGCACCGTGTGCAGGGCGCCCCAGGTCCAGCGCGTGGGATCGCCGAGTGCCTTGCGCAGGTCGGCGCCGGCCTGGTCCAGCGCGTTTGCGAGGACCTGGTCGCGCGTCTCTCGCTGCGGCGTGCCGGGATCGTCCCACCACCGGCTGTCCGGCCGGCCGAGCAGCGCGACCATGCTTTCGATCGAGCGTTCGGTCCCCACGAACAGTCGGGCGATGTCGCTCGGCTGGTCGCCGGCGCCCAGCCTGGGATCGAAGAGGTCCCGCAGGAGCCGGTACGAGAACGTCATGAAGGCCGTGCACCCGAGCGAGCCGGTGGGACACAGGTGGTCCCAGGACTGGATCCGCTCCAGAACCAGGCGCCCGTCGGCCGTCGAGGGATGGATGCCCGACAGATACGGCACGACGTCGTCAGCCAACCCCTCGTACGTGTCGCCCTGGATGGCGGCCATCGACTGCGTCGTCAGCTTGCCGCCCTGCTCGATCAGCTGCGAGATGCGCGCCGCCCGGTAGCCCGCTCCCCACTCGGTGGTGAGGAGGTACGGGTAGCGGCTGTCGACGACGGCATTGTTGGCGGTGACGATCATGCCGGACGGCGGATCGTACAGGTAGGGGAGCTTGTCGAAGGGGATGTAGCCGCTCCAGTCGTACGCGCCCGTCCAGCCGGGCACGGGAGCGCTGCCGTCTCCTGCCTTGCGGATGGGCACCAGGCCGGGCATCTGATAGCCGATGTTGCCGTCGACGTCGGCGTACACGACGTTCTGCGATGGCGCGCCGAACAGGTGCAGCGCGGCGCGGAACTGCTGGAAGTTCGCTGCCTGGTCGAGCTGGAGGATCGACTCGAACGTCCGGTCCGGCGCCGCCGTGGCCGTCCAGCGGAGCGCGTACACGACGCCCGGCGCGGCGAGCCCGGGCCCGCCGCGGCCCTTCGGCAGCAGGTCCTTCTCCACGTCGCTGATGACGGGCCCGTGCACGGTCGAGCGGATCGTGAGCTGGACGTCCGGACCGCCGGCGACCTTGATCGTCTCGGTCCGCACGGCGAAGGGAACCATCTTCCCCTCGTACTCGTACCTGCTCGGGTCGCTCGGGTCCACCCGCTCGGCGAAGAGATCCTGCACGTCGGGATTGACGTTGGTGAACCCCCAGGCGATCCGCGCGTTGTGGCCCAGCACGACCCCGGGGTCGCCCGGGAAGCTCACGCCGGTGACGTCGAAGGGGCAGGTCGCCGAGACGGGCAGGCAGTGCAGCCCGTTCATGAACCAGATCGAGGGCATCGAGAAGCCGAGGTGAGGGTCGTTGGCCAGGATCGCATGGCCGCTCGCGGAGCGGGACGGCGCGACCACCCAGTCGTTCGAGCCGACTCCGTCGCGCGCGGCGGGCCCGCCGGGCGGGGCAAACCCTGCGGTCAGGCCGATCGAGTCGCTGACCCGGGAGAGATCGAGCAGGGCCCGCAGGTCGACCGGCGAAGGCGCGACGTCGCCCGGACCGGCGCCGGGATTCTGCAGCGAGGTTGCGTCGGGCGCGGGCGGGGCCGCCGCAGTCATGGCCGGGGCCGAGGCAGACGCCGACGCCGCCGTCGTGGCCGGGGCTGACGC
>JBJKRK010000199.1:0-6955 GCA_046704705.1 Candidatus Limnocylindrales bacterium
CGGCCAGCAGCCCGAGCGCGGCGGGTGTCGCGCCGGACAGCACGAACAGCCCGCACGCACCGCCGAACACCCACACCCCTTGCAGAGCGACTGGTTGCCCCGCGCTGTGGTTGAGGATGAGCGCGAATACCACGGCAACCACCCCGCCCGCGATGCCGTAGGCCAGGATTGTCGTGCGGCGGAAACGCTGGAACCGACCGCCCCAGTACAGGAGGCCGGCGAAGAAGACGAGCAACCCCGCGGCCAGCCCGATGCTCAACTGCATCGGCGTGAACCCGCCCATCAGGAGCTGCTTCTCGCTCTCGTCCAGCATCTGTCCCGGTCGCCGGACCAACTGGAAGATCGACTGGCTGGACCACAGCCCGAGCACGGCGTTGATCGCGATCCATGTCGGCGCCAGGATCCAGACGTGCGAGCCGGCCAGAACCTCCACATACCGGCGCCAGCCGTAGTGCGTCGCGCCGGGAATGGCGGTCGAGGCCGCCTCCCCGCCGCCCCCGGTGGTCACCGGCAGCTCGACGACCGCGAACCGGAAGATCGCCCAGGAGCACGCATAGATCACGGCGTTCAGGAAGAACGTCTCTCGGCCGATCAGTTGATAGAGCGGGCCCGCCGCCACGAGCCCGCCGCCCAGGCCGGCAAGTGTGGCCAGCTCGAAGCGCGAGACGACCCGGCCGCGCAGCGGCTCGTCGTCTGCCGTGGCGCGTGCCACGTAGCCCAGGATGGACGGGACGCTGGCGGCCGTGGAGCTGCCCTCGAGCAGGCGTGTCGCGCCGAGCAGCGGGACGTGCGTCGTGATGCCCGTCAGGATGACCGCGACGCCGCCGAAGACCGGGCCGAACTGCATCACCGGCCGCTGGCCCATCCGGTCGGAGACGACCCCGAACAAGGGGGCAAGCGCGAGTTCGGCGACGAAAAAGGCTGCCGCGAGAACGCCGACCGTCACGGCGCCGACTGGCTGCCCGCCGAATCGAGGCAGGTCGGCCAGGTAGTAGATCAGGGCGGTGCCGGTCAGGCCGGTGCTGAAACGGAGCGTGAACGTGCCCGCCAGCACGGCCGCCACGGAACGGTTCACGTGGAGAAGGGTACGGCATCGATCCTCGCGTCGGCCATGCGCCTCCGGTGCCCAGGAGTGGTGCGAGGCACGTAGACTCGGGCGGTGGCACAAGAGCGCTCCGGCCCTTCTTCGCCGCCAGACACGGTCGTCCGGGCTGCGCGCGAGCGCTCGCTGGCTCGTCGCGAGCGCGACTGGGCCACCGCCGACCGCCTGCGGCGGCTGATCGAAGATGCCGGCTGGAGGATCGTCGACCACGGGCTCGAGTACGCTCTCCTCCCCGCCCACCCACCGGATCTCCTCGAGGGGGCGGAACTGCGCTACGGCGCGAGCACGTCGGTCCCCTCTCGCCTCGAAGAGCCGGCGGATCGTCCTGCCTCCGTGGTGGTTCCATTCCCCGCAGGCCCGGAGACGGCAGACCCGGAGGCGGCAGGCCTCGAGACCGCAGGCCTCGAGACGGTCGAACGGCGACTGGAGGAGCTCAGGAGCCGGCTGCCGGAGGAAACGCAACTGGTCGCGGTTGTCAACGCGCCGGGCGGAAGTCAGCCCCCCACTCCGGGCACCGGCTCGGCGACGGACGTGGCACCCGCCGCGATGGCGGGAGTGGAGATCATCCGGACCAGCGCGTCGCTCGGGTTGGCGACGCTCCTCAACATGGGTGTGCGCAGGAGCAGTGGCGCCAGTGTCGTGCTGCTGGACCCCGGCGTCGAGGTCTCGGGCGATTTCGTCACCCCCTGTTGCGCCGCGCTCGCCGACCCGGAGGTTGGCGTGGCCGGTCCCTGGGGACTCGTCTCCCCCGACCTGCGTCATTTCGAACCGGCGGGGCCCGGGGAGGCGGACGCCATCGAGCTCGCCTGTCTCGCCTTCCGTCGCGCCGACTTCCGCGACCGCGGACCCCTGGAGGAGCGGTTTCAGGGTGGCAGGTACCTGGACGTCTGGTGGAGCCTGGTGCTGCGCGAGGACGATCCGGGCGGTCGGCCGCGCCGGGCGCTCGCGCTTCCCGGCCTGCCGGTACGACGGGCGGCGATTGCGGAGCCCCCGGCGTCGGACGAACGGTCCGCCCGGCGCAACGGGTACCTCGTGATCGAGCGCTTCTGGCACCAGCGCGAACGGCTCCTCGGAGGGGCCGCCCGGGAGTCTCAGCCGGCAGACGAGCGAAGCTGAACCTCGTACACCGCCGGCGGGACGTCGCTCGGCACGGTCCCGGCAGCCACCGCGGCGGGGACGACCGGGTTGCGAGTGCGGGCCTTCAACGGTGCCACCGCGACGCCCGGCGCACGCGCCATCGCCGGGGCCACCGCGACGCCGTGCCATTCCTGCGTGCCGATCACGAGGCCCAGCGCGATCACCACGAAGAGCACCCCCACCGCGCCCACCCGGGCGAGCGGCACGGCCGACCCGCCCGCGCCTGCCACGATCGACCCGGGGCCGCGCGACGCGCCGGTGCCCGCCGGTCGCTGCCAGAGACTGGCCACAGTCGGGACACCGGTGGGCATGAAGAAGAACCCCAGCCAGAACCCGGCGAGCAGCCCCCCGACATGGGCGAAGTTGTCGATCTGCGCGATGCCGGTGCCGGTGAGCCCCAGACCCAGGACCAGGTTCAGCACGATGAGGAACCCGATCTGCCCGGCGAGCGAGCGGGCGTTGCGTCCGATGGCGGGATGATGCAGACGGAACGCGATGAAGAGGATGCCGAAGAGGCCGAAGATCGCGCCGCTCGCCCCGACGGAATCCTCGCGCACGAACACGAAGCTCGCCACGGAGGCGGCCGCCGCGCACAGGAGGTACATCGCGAGGTAGGTGACCCGGCCGTAGATGCGCTCCACGAGCGGCCCGACCAGGAAGAGCGCATACATGTTCGTGGCGAGGTGCAGCCAGCCCTCGTGCACGAGCGTCACCGTCAGGAGGCGCCAGTACTGCCCGTTCGCCACGGCCGCTTTGTCCAGACCGAGCGTGGTGAAGAGCTGCACCCCCTGCGGGCTGGTGGGAAAGGCGGCCACGCTGATGCCGATGGTGATGGCCAGGATCGCGTACGTGACCACCGGCACCGTCGCGCCGCCGGCCCGGGCGCGGCCGAAGTACCGGCTGGCGGCCCGCTGGTTCCCCAGCTCCTTGTTGAGCCACCCCAGGCGCGAGGCGATCTCCGCGTGCGCCTCAGGCGGGGCGACACGTTCTGCCCGCTGGTACGCCTCCCGGGCACCGCGCAGGTCGCCGGATCGCACGCGCGCGCCGGCGAGCTGCTTCCAGGCGACCCAGCTGATGGGCGTATCGGGCGCCCGCGTGGCCAGCTCCCAGGCCTGTTCGGCCGCCGGCTCGTTGTCCAGCCGGAAGTGGCACTCGGCCAGCCCCAGCAGCGCCGAAACGTGCAGGTCCGGGCTCGCATGCCCGACCACGCGCGAGTACAGGGGCGCCGCGTGCGCGTACTCGCCGATCGCCACCAGGCCGTCGGCGCGCTCGATGAGCGCGATGGCCGTGGCGTGGTCGAGCGGGCCCGCGGTGGCCGGGTCCTGCTGGGGTCGGGTGGGCGATTCGGGGCTTCCGGACACTGCGGGCCAGTCTACCAAGGCCGAGCACCGCTGAACCCGGTGCGGAACCCAGCACCGGTCAACCCGGTGCGGACCCCGGCACCGGTCAACCCGGTGCGGACCCCGGCGCGGTTCAACCCGCCGGGGACCCCCGACGCGGTCACCCGCGCCTGGCCAAACCTCAGCGAGCCGCCGCCTCGGCGGGCATGACCTCCAGGTCGTCGTGGACATACCGACCGCCGCGCAGCCAGGATGCCCCCGCCGCCACCACGGCCATGAGTGCGGCCGCGACGAACACCACCGCCAGACCGTGCTGCAGCGGGGCAGCGATCAACTGCGGGAAGAACTCCTTGCCCGTGATCGTGGCCGCCTGTGCCGCGGGGAGCGAGTGCAGCACCGAGGCAGGCAGCATGGTCGCCATGGGGTTGTAGCCGAGGAGCGCCGCGAACAGGCTGGCCACCGGCGGCAGGTGCGAAACCTGCGCCGCGACCGGTGCGGGAACGCCGTGCGAGATGAGTCCGGACTCGAGCGCACCGGGCAGGGCCACCGCCACGCCGGCGATCAGCAGCGAGAAGAACACGCCGATCGAGATGACCATGCCGGCGTTCTGGAAGGTCGCCCGCATGCCGGCAGCGACGCCACGCCGGTTCGGCGGCACGCTGTTCATGATGCCCGCCATGTTCGGGGACATGAAGAGGCCCGCACCCATGCCGCTGACCAGCAGGAGCAGGGCGAAGAGCGGGTACGGGAAGTTGACCGGCAGGAACACGAGGCCCAGGAACGATGCCGCGGCCACGAGCATGCCGCCCGTGGCGAACGGTCGCGCCCCGAACCTGTCGGAGAGCACCCCGGAGAGTGGGCCGAAGACGAGTGAGCCGAGCGTCAGCGGGAGCATGTAGATCCCCGCCCACAGGGGCGTGTCGGCGAAGTCGTAGCCGTGGAGCGGCAGCCAGACCCCCTGGAGCCAGATGACCAGCATGAAGGTGAGACCGCCCCGGCCGATCGATGCCAGGAGCCCCGCCAGGTTGCCTGCCGTGAAAGCGCGGATCCGCAGGAGCGCGAGATCGAACAGCGGCTGCGCAACGCGCCGTTCGACCCGCGCGAAGATCAGCAGCAGGATGGCCCCTCCCGCGATCATCCCGATGACGAACGGGTTGGTCCAACCCATCGTCTGCCCGCCGTACGGCTGGATGCCGTACGTGATGCCGACGAGCAGCGTGGTCAGGCCGACCCCGAAGGTCACGTTGCCCCACCAGTCGATGCCCGCCCGGGCCGAGGTCCCGAGCTCCTCCAGACGCAGGTACGCCCACACGGTCCCGGCGAGGCCCACCGGGACGCTCACGAAGAACACCAGGCGCCAGTCGATGACGGCGAGGAAGCCACCCACGACCAGCCCGACGAACTGGCCGACGAGGAACGCAACGCCGTTGATGCCGAGCGCCATGCCGCGCTGGTCCGGCGGAAACGCGTCGGTGAGGATGGCCTGTGAGTTCGCGTACAGGAAGGCGCCGCCAACCCCCTGGACCAGGCGCATCGCGATCAGCCAGATCGCGCCGGCCTGCCCCGTGAACGGCGTCGCGGCGAGGAGGAGCGACCCCACCGTGAAGATCGCGAAGCCGGCGTTGTACATGCGGACGCGACCGTACATGTCGCCCAGCCTTCCGAACGCAACCACCAGCACGGCTGTCACGAGCAGGTAGCCCATGAGGATCCACAGCAGGTAGCTGACGTTCCCCGGGTCGAGCGGATCGAGGTGGATGCCCTCGAAGATGGCCGGGAGCGAGATGATGACGATCGACGCGTCGATCGCGGACATCAGCACGCCGAGCGTGGTGTTCGACAGCGCCACCCACTTGTAGTTCGGATCGTGGCGGCGTCCCCGTGGCGGGGTCGCCGGGATGGTCCCCGGCTCCACCGCGGTACCCGCTGACCGTGTGCCGGCGGACGGTTCGGACACGGAACACTCCATAGGAGAGGACAATTCGGCAGGTCGAATTGTATCTCCCAACGCCGGGACGCGCCGGATCCGCCGCACGCCCTGGCAGCACCCACCCTCGCACGGGTGCCCGCCTCCGATGGAGGACCGTGTCTCGCTCCGCACCCGAGGAGCAGCGTTGCCTCCTGATCGGCCGCCCGCGTCGGCCCGCGCGGCCAGGCGGCGTCAGAAGGGTCGGGCGCCCGGCACCGCAAACGGCTTGAGGAACGCGGCACGGAGCGCCTGGTCCAGGGCTCCCGGGGTGCCCTCATACGCGGTGCGCCAGATCCCGGTCCCCAGGAGGCCCGTGCGGAGCATGTACTCCCACTTCCACGTCAGGGACGCGGCGTCGTCGAAGTAGAGCTGCACCCACTGCGGCGCGCAGCCCGGGCACGGTCGCTCCTGCCACTCGGACCAGGCGCTGTGTTCGACAGGATCGCTCTGCAGCCCATGCGCGTCGGCGAGCGCGATGGCCTGCGTGTACGGGATGTCGCTCCCCTCGCCCACCGTGCGGGCGTGGATCGCACCCGAAACCGTGGGCCAGAGGTGCCCGTAGTACGGGACCCCCACGATGATCTGGTCCGGTCGGACGACACGCAGCAGCGAGCGCACCGTCTCGACCACGTTGTACCGGGGGCCGCCGTAGGGAGCTGTCGAGAAGGCGACCGTCGACCAGGATCCGGCGTACTCGTATCCCATCACGTACAGCGCGTCGGCCGCGCCCGGCGCCACGAGTGCCGCCACGTCATACGTGTCGTAGTGGCCGGTGATCGCCACCGTGAGCTGGTAACCCGGCCCCCGGGCGTCGAGCGCGGCGCGCAGCCGGCGCACGAAATCGGTGAAGGCTGCTGCTTTCCCCGGCGGGATGGGCTCGAAATCGACGTTGACGCCGTCGACCCCGCGGCGGACCACTTCCGCGGCGACCGCGCTCGCGAGGTGCGCCCGCCGCGCGGCGCTCGACAGGATGGCGTTCGAGACCGCCTCCTCAGCGGGCGACCAGGAGAACCGGCCGAGAGAGAGCACCACGCGGGTACCGGCAGCGTGCGCCTTCTGGATCAGGTCGGTCATGAGCGGCGATGTCCAGGCGTTCCAGGCCGCACCCGCGCGGGGCAAGTCACCCTTGGCGTTCGGCGCCAAGCTGAAGAACGCGATCGTCGAGACGGCCGCGAGGTCGAGGTGGTGGAGCGCGTCACTCAGCTCATTCGATTCGACGAAGGCGAGCACCTCGCCGGCCATCCCCTTGGCGGCATAGCCGAACTTCACGGCGCTCCGCGGCGGGACAGTCGGGCTCGCGACCGGCGTCGGCGCGCTCGAGGGCACCGGCGTCTGGGTCGGCGCGACCGGCGGCGGGGGCGTTCCGATGGGTGCGCGGCTCGCGGTCGCACCGCCCGCGGGCGACGG
>JBJKRK010000200.1:0-28682 GCA_046704705.1 Candidatus Limnocylindrales bacterium
TGCTCGGAAGTATCTGAAACTCGTCACAAATGTGCCGGACGGATCCTTGGGTGCGAGAAACGTAGATCAGTTTTTCAAAGAAGAGACGGCAACCTTCATTCATTTGCGGAACTGCTTCGGTAATGGAAGCAACGATCGTCCTGGCAATTCCGTCGTTCAGATCTTCTCCCAGGTAGCGCCGTAGTTGGTTCCAGCCACCAGGTACGCGAATATCGACTACTGCGCGTACTCCACATCGGCCCAGCTCCAAGAGCACCTCCGGTGTTCGTGCCGTTACCTCCGAGAGGATTGCAATGGTTGGTACCTGTGCGAGTTCGCGAATCAATTGCCCGAAGCTGCCCTGCTGAAATTTCTCCGCCCGAGAAACGGAGACCAACACCGCCGTTGCCTCGCTATTCCGGACATCCTGGATGATTTCCCTGGCTTCGTCACGGTGCTGCGCCCAGTATCGACCAGCTCCTGCTGCATCAACTCGAACCCGTTCATCATGCGTTAGAATCGTCGAAACAACTCGTCTTGAGTGAGTAGAACGCACCATGATGATCATCTCCGACTCGAGGAAAGATTAGCTGCTGAACGACGAACCTCGTCGGGGGCGTCACGTAAGCGTCACCCAGCAAACGTCTGAACCGGCTTGCGATTGCTAACTGTTTATTCCACTACTAGTTAGCTCAACTTCTGTCAGCATGAGAACCATCTTGTCTCAAGCCTTCCAACAAGCATAGTTTTCTACCGATGTGCCTTGAGCGCGTCAGCGAGGTGATCGCAAGCTTTGGCTTGAGGAAAGTCCGGACACTCTGAGGAAGCCACCAGGTAACTCCTGGGCACATGCATAGTCATGTGACGGATAGCGCCACAGAAAACACACCGCCGATGGCCTTTATGGCTCAGGTAAGGGTGAAAAGGCGAGGTAAGAGCTCACCGCGAATACGGCAACGTATTTGGCAAGGCAAGCCCTGGCTGGTGCAAGGCCAAATAGGTAGCGAGAGGCCCTCAGCTCGATCAAGACGCTACGGGTAGGCTGCTAGAGGCTCCGAGCAATCGTAGCCCAAGAGGAATGATCATCCGGTGTTTTACGCCGACAGAATCCGGCTTATCAGCTGACACTCAACGAGCTTCCATCGTAAAGGGCAGGTTCCTCTTCCTGAAGGAACCTGCCCTTTGCTCATTCTGCAGCCCCCAGCTTCAGTCTACCAATCTCAACGGCATCACTAAACACAGATACTGCCCATCATGTTTCCAGTTTTCCGGTTCAATGATTGCAGCTCGCTCCGGCGCCTTGAATGCCATTTTGACTTCATCCGTCGGCATATATCGTAGGATCTCAAGTACGTAATTCCCATTGAAGCCAATATCGAGCGGATCCCCTGTATAGCGAATGGGGATTTCGTCTTGGGCTTCTCCGAGATCAGGTGTTTGAACACTGAACCGGAGGATGCCTGCATTGAACGTTAGACGAATCCGATGTGTCTGGTCCGATGCAATAACCGACATTCGACGGAGCGCACTCGCAAAAGCCGTTTTGTCGATTATAGCAACTTTGTCATTGTCCCGAGGAATGACTTGTTCGTACGGAGGGTATGGCCCTTCAATGAGCCGAGTATAAACCGTCGTAAAAGGAGAACGGAATGCCAGGTGGTTTTCACCCCTACCGATTCCCAACTGTTCATCAGCAGGAAAGAGGCGCCGTATCTGTTCAAGAGCTTTCGGAGGAATAAGCAGTTGTCCGATTGTCGTCTTGGGCGCTTTGCTCTGAATTTCCATCCGGGCTAGCCGATGTGCATTCGTTGCAACCATCACCATAGAGCTTGCCTTGATGTCCCAGAGAACGCTGTTGAGAATCGGCCGGCTCTCTTCTGTTGAGACCGCAAATGCCGTATGCCCGATCAAATCCTGAAGGACACCTGAAGAAACCTGCCAATTCTGGTCAAATTCAACAGCAGGAAGTGATGGGAATTCATCCTTCGGCAATCCAAGGATTTTGAAATGTGCTCTTCCACAATCCAAGGTCAGACGTTGCTCTCCAAGAGAAGTCAAGCGAACTGGAGCTGGTGGAAGCTCTCGAGCAATTTCCAAGAGTTTTTTCGCCGGAACTGTAATTCCACCTTTCTCTTCAACATCAGCACTCACCTCCGTCTGCACTGCAATATCAAGATCCGTTGCCGATAACGAGACACCCTTGCTGGTACCCTCAACCAGAAGGTTGCTCAGAACCGGAAGAGTACTCTTCGAGGGAACAGTAGCGCCAACAGCTGCAAGTCCCTCCTGAAGTTTCTCTCTCGAGATAGTAAGGCGCATTAGATCGGCCTGGATGTTGAGGGTCTGGACTGCTGTGTAGGAGTGAGGTTGATGCTAGTAGTAGTACTAGGGACAGTCGAGATGTTAACTGGTGGTTAAGGTCTTGTCTTTCTAGGACTTAGACCACCGGTTTATGTTGGCTCTTTGTTCAGAGGAAGGTGTGATGGTTGATAACCAAGGGTAGCCAAGACCTTCTGGTAACGGGTTTTGACATCTTGGTCGGTCTGTAGAAGTTGGCTCGCACGATTGAGGCTATGGATTACGGTTGAGTGATCTCGGTTGCCGAATGCAGTACCGATCTCGACCAGCTGCATTTGTAGGTTGCAGCGGGCGATATACATGGCAATTTGACGGGGGACCGTAAGAACCTGAGTTCGAGCCTTTGAGCAAATGCCATCAACTGTAACGTTCCAGACAATGGCGACGGCTTCCTGAATAGTACCTATAGTTTGTGGCTTTGTACCTGCACTCTGCGGAACTGCAGAGTTCGAAATTCTGAGTGCCTCTCGTGCAAGTTCGAGATCGATCTGGCGGTGCTTCAGGGATGCATAGGCGAGAATCTTGATAATCGAGCCTTCCAGCTCACGAATGCTCGACTGGACTACTTCTGCGATGTACTGGATTACATCACCCGGGAACGTAATCTCAAGATGATCCAACTCCGTTTTATGCTGGAGGATTGCAATTCGGTGTTCAGTATCAGGTAGTTCGATATCAGCGACCATTCCCCACTGAAAGCGGCTTACGAGGCGAGCTTCCAACCCCCCGATTTCGCTCGGTGGTCGATCGCTAGTCAACACGATTTGACGACCTGCTTCGTACAGGGCGTTAAACGTGTGGAAAAATTCCTCCTGTGTTCCTTCCTTACCCTTGAGGAAGTGAATGTCGTCGATCAGTAGGAGATCGGTTTCGCGAAATCTCCGGCGAAATTCTGCTGTTCGCCGGGTCTGAATTGAGGCAACCAGATCGTTGGTAAACTGCTCTGTACTCAGGTATGTAATCCGTAATCCAGGCCTCGTCGCAAGTAGTTCATGCGCAATAGCTTGCATGAGGTGCGTCTTGCCGAGCCCAGTTCTGCCATAGATAAACAGCGGGTTGTAAACTCGTCCAGGAGCTTGTGCAACGGCCTGTGCAGCAGCAGCGGCGAGTTCGTTTGACTTACCGACGACAAAGTGCTCGAACGTGTATCGCTCGGTAAGAAATGGCACTGATATGTCCCGTTGCTGCTGTTCAGATGTCTCTATTCTCTCCTTTGCGAAAAGATCTATCTGGGGACGCTGCTGTCGTTCCGCATCTACTCGAAACGCCAACGAAACCGGATGCCCGACAGCTACGGGAGCAAGAGATGCGAGCAGCTCGGAATACTTTGACTCCGTCCACTCGAGGGAAAACTGATCCGGAACACTGACTGTTAGAGTGGGATCATCCCAAGCAAGAGGTTGAATCGGTTCGAGCCAGGTCCTGTAGACGTCCTCGCCCACAGTACCTCGAGCATGGGTGATAAGGCGCGTCCAGATTTCGGCAGCTTCAGATTGCATGGCTATGTGGAAAACTCCTGGGCTGGCCAAGGTAAGCATGGACCGAGGCACGGGCAACAGCCCCTAGAGAAATGGGGCTCCAGAGGAAGTGACCGTGGAAGCGGCTTGACCTATCTCCAAGTGGTGACTAAGCTTAGAGTTCTCGTGTAGAATAGAACTAAGCTGACTACGTGGAGTCTTGAATGGGGAAGCCGACTTACCGTCCGCGCAATAAACGCCGGATCAAGAAGCATGGATTTCGGACGCGGATGGAAACGAAGTGGGGCCGGAAGGTGCTCAGCCAGCGGAGGAAGAAGGGCCGGAAGCGTCTGACGGTGAAGCTTCCCAGCAAGTACGCTGACGTCTAAATGAGCCAGGAGTATCCGCGGGCACGGCGGATCACTCATCGTTCGGAGTTCGAGCAGCTACTCAATGAGGGGACGCGCGTTCGTACGTTGGACCTAGACGTACGGCACCTGGCGTCCCCTCTCGGCTATCTCCGAGTTGGTCTGATCGTGCCAAGGATTGGACAGACAGCAGTGTCGCGAAACAAACTCAAGCGAAGACTTCGCGAACTGACACGTGTAAAACTGCTCCCGATCAATGCATCTTACGATGTCGTGATCCGGGTACGGAAGAGTGCATACTCTTCCCCCTTTCGCGTCTTGGAGACGGAAGTAGACGAGATCGCCCAACACCTGCGGGCGGTCGCGAATTCAGGATCCGAAGCATGAAAAACCTGATCGTGCTCCTGATCAAAGGTTACCAACTCTGGATCGGGCCGTTACTTCCTCCCTCGTGCCGATACTATCCGACCTGCTCAGTATATGCAGTAGAAGCGGTGGAGAAGTACGGGGCGGCCAAGGGAAGCTGGTTGGCGGTACGACGCATCCTTCGATGTCACCCGTTTCATGCGGGTGGGTACGATCCCGTTCCCTAACTTGAAATAGACAGAGACATGGATCGCCGCGTTTTTCTCGCTGTTGTCCTGGTGGCAATTGTCATCGTTGTCACTCCGTTGCTCTTTCCGAGTGCCCATGCACCGAGATATGCGGACTCAACGGCCCTGGACAGCTCGACGGCTACCGTGGTTTCGCAGCAGAAAACCGCAGCGACCCGTCCCACTGCGACGCCAAGAGCCGTGGCCACTCCCACGCCGACGCCGAGTTCCCCGCAACCAATTCCGAGTGCGGACACCATACTGACCGATACAACAGCTGTGGCCAGTGGGCACATGACGGTATGGTATGCGGAACGAGCCGCGGCGCCGCTGCGAGTGGAGCTCAAGGACTACAAGTCGCAAAATCCAGCGACGAAAGGTACGCCCGTCGAGCTGCGTGAAGACCAACGAAGCCCGCTCATTGCATACCAAGTTGCGTTCGGGGACAGCGTCTTCAATCTGACGAATGCCAGCTTGAGCACGCCCTCGCACGGTACGATCCCAAGCAGCGAGATCGCGTTCCACGGAACCGTCGACGGACGACCGATCGAAGTGACATACGGCAGCCCGACGGCGGATACGAGCCGTTACCTGCTCCACGTGGTGATTTCGGTAGGAAATGCTCCGACGGGAAGTCGTGTCCTGGTCGATCTGCCGCGCACTCTGGCCTCGGCCGAGGCAGACACGGTGGACGACATTCGCCATCTGGCGTATGGCTACAAGCCTCGGGGTGGCGCCATCGAGAGCGTCGCATTCAGCAAGCTGGATTCAGGTCAAGTCAAGCCGATTTCAGGATCGCTGGAGTGGGTCGCGGTTCGCGACAAGTACTTCCTGATCACGGTCATCAGCCCCGACAGCACCCTCGACGGGGCCATGTTTGTGGGTGGTCCGCGGGAAGGAAAGCTTGCGAATCGGGCATCGGGCCAGGTGGCGGTGCCAATCCAGAACGGAAAGGCAACGTTCGACCTGTATGTCGGGCCGCAGGAATACGAGCGACTGGTCGCCCTCGGGCATGATCTGGACCACGTCAACCCGTACGCGGGATGGCTCCACGGCGTGGTCCAACCATTCGCGACCGTCGTAACGCGGGTGCTGCTCTGGATGAAGCGTACGTCGGGCCTGAGCTATGGCTGGGTCATCATCATTTTCGGCGTGGTGGTGCGGATTCTCCTCTGGCCGCTCAACCAGAGCGCGATGCGAACCAGCATCCGCATGCAACGGCTGCAGCCCGAGCTGGCCGAGGTGCAGAAGAAGTACAAGAGCGATCCGGAAAAGCAGCGAGAGGCCCTGGTCAAACTGTATCAGGCACACGGCATGACGCCCTTCAGTCCGATGATGGGTTGCCTGCCGATGCTTATCCCGATGCCGATCCTGTTCGCGCTGTATTTCGTGTTCCTGAACACGATCGAATTCCGTGGAGTTCCGTTCCTCTGGATGCACGACATTTCGGCGGCGGATCCGTACTACATCACACCGCTGGTCATGGGGCTTTCGATGTTCGCGCTGTCATGGATTGGCATGCGGGGAACGCCGCCGACGCCGCAAACGCGAATGATGAGCTACATGATGCCGGTGGTGTTTACGTTCATGTTCCTGCGATTCGCCGCGGGCCTGAACCTCTACTACGCCGTGCAGAACCTGGCCGCGCTGCCACAGCAGTGGCTGCTCGCGCGAGAGCGGGCTGGCCTTGCCACGACCACGAGCAACAACAAGCGCGGTGATCCACGAGGTAAGACCTAGCCCCTCGGGGAACCGGATGGCCGCAGTAGGAAGCGTGGACGATACGATCGTCGCTGCCGCATCGGCTCCTGGAACGGGGGCCTTGGCCGTGGTCCGCCTTTCCGGAACCAGAGCACACCGCATTGTGGAGCAGGTGCTCGGCGGCGGGCTCGGGCCGGAACGAAAGGCGGTCCGGCGAACGGTGCGCGACGGCACAAGCGCCCGGATCGACGACGGGATCGTCATTCGATACGACGCGCCGCGGTCGTATACGGGCGAGGACTGCATCGAGATCGTCTGCCACGGTGGCCGGGTCACGCCGGCAAGGGTGGTGGCGGCGTTGGTCGAAGCCGGTGCAAGGCCGGCCGAGCCCGGGGAGTTCACCCGCCGCGCCGTGCTCAACGGGAAGATGGACATCCTGCAGGCTGAGGCGGTGAACGATCTGATTCGGGCGGAGTCCAGCGCGGGCGCGACGCTGGCGCTCGATCAGCTGGACGGCGGCCTGTCCCGGCGCCTTGAGGCCCTGCGTGAGCGAATTCTCGATCTGGAAGCGCTCATCGCGTACGAGATTGACTTTCCGGAAGAAGACGACGGACCGGTCGACGCGGAGCGGATCGAGACGGCTACGCGGGAAGCCATCGAAACGGTGCAACAGTTGCTTGCCACCGCCCCGCGGGGAGAACTGATTCGCCAGGGGGCGCTGGTCGTCATTGCGGGTGCGCCGAATGCCGGAAAGTCGTCTCTATTCAATGCCGTTCTGGGACGCCGGCGTGCACTCGTCACCGACGTGCCGGGAACAACACGCGACGCGCTGGAGGCAGTCGTGGACACGCAGCCGGTCCCGCTACGACTGGTGGACACCGCGGGCCTTCGGCAGACGACGGATGTCGTGGAGCAGCTCGGGGTGTCCGTCGCGAGAGAATATCTCGAGCGGGCTCACGCGGTACTGGCCTGTGGAGAATCGGTCGACGCGCTTCGCGAAACCATAGAGACCGTTCGATCGCTGACCGAGAACCCGATCATCGAGGTCAGAACGAAAGCGGATCTTCACCCGGACCGGCGACCGGATTCGACCGGTGGCCCCTTCTGGGTGAGTGCCACGACCGGTGAAGGCGTAGAGGCCGTGATCAGAGCCGTCAGCCAGGCCGTCGCCGATCGATATGAGGGTGGGGAAGACGAGACACCGATCGTCACACACGCGAGGTACCGTCGAGTCCTGCAGGACGCACAGCGGGAATTACGGGAATTCCAGAGCGTTCGCACCGCCAGCACCGTGCCTGCGACGATCAGCGGGGTGCATCTCCGCGAGGCAGTCCGGACGCTCGAAACGCTGATCGGCGCCGTGGACGTGGAAGACGTGCTTGAACGGGTCTTCGGCTCGTTCTGTGTCGGGAAATAAGGTCAGATCGACGAATTCCGCCGGGTAGCCGCCTCCCAGATTTCCTCGGCGAGCCACTCCATCCGCTCGTGCGCGTAGTCGAGCTCTTCGGGTGTGAGGTCCTGGGCCCGGCCGGTGAGATCCCTGGCCAGGGCAATCATCTCATCGAGCAGCTCCCGGAGGGTGCGGTTCTGACGGCGTTCTGAGGGGCGATTGCCGGATTCAGACACAGGCGGTACCGGGGTGGTCAAGAGGCGGTTGCGGCTCCGCCGTGGAATTGCGTCAGAAGCTCGGCCGTGGGGGCGCGCAGGGCCCACGAAAGTCCGTGAGCAGCAACGGCCGCCTCAACCATACGGGCACCGAGATAATAACCGCTGCGCTCCGGGAGTACGTAGTGACCAGCCATGCGGGCGTCGTCACTGACGCCGTCGGAGAGGTAGCGGAGGCGAAGACCGAGCGCCGCACGATCGAAATCGGGCTCGACGGCCTTCCAGAGAATCGGCTCCATCTCCCGGATACGCGCATACTGGCGGCGAACGTAGCCGAAGTACTCCCAGATCGCATGGCCGGGACTGACCAGTTGGGATGCATGAACCGCGAGCCCTTCGTTGACGAACAGCTCACGAAGGGGCGCGGTCCGGCCGGTCTCCCAGTAGGAATAATTTCCGGCTTCCTGTACGAGCGCGCGGATCGCGGCCCGGCTGGTGGGCGAGGTGTAGCGTACGACGTGGGCGACTTCGTGCGAGAGCCAGAGCGGGATGAGCTCGGGATCGAGTCCGAGGCCGAACGTATCCGGGTTCGCGACACCGGTGAAATGCTCCAGACAGACGAACGCGACCCCACGGCGATCAACGACGAGTTCGCCCGCATTGGCCGCTCCGACGCCGACCATGAGCACGACGTCGAAGTCCATATCCGTCTCGAAAGCGCGAGCGCAAATCTCCTCGACTCGCCGAGCGAGGGTCACGACATCGGTCCGCTCGAGCATGGACCGGAGATCGGCCCGATCAGCAGCTACCGTACCACGGACGATGTCGAGAAAATGCGGGCCTTCGGGCGGGATGACGTAATTCTCCCAGTAGCTCCTGAGAATTCGTCGGTGGGTCGCGAGATAGCGCTGGTAGGCGGCGGCGGGATCCGTGCTGTCGAGGACTGCGAAGAAGTCTGGCAGCAGGTTGATGAGCATTCAGCCGGTCTGGAGAAGGCAGCGGCGACAACTCGCGGACGCGGAATCATACAAATCGGGTCAGCGGCGAACAAGAGTCACATTCCGCACGCGACAAGAAATTTGATCAACGCGTCCCGAAAAGCCGGTCACCCGCATCTCCAAGGCCGGGAAGAATGTAGCCCTGCTCGTTCAACTCACGATCAAGCGCAGCGCAGAAAACGAGCACGTCAGGATGCTCGCGGGCAAAGCGCTCGACCCCCACCGGAGCAGCGACGAGACAGAGAAAGCGGATGCGCTGTGCACCGGCGCGCTTGAGCGATGTGACCGCAGCGATCGCACTTCCGCCGGTCGCGAGCATTGGGTCGAGCAGGAAGAAGTCGCGTTCGGCGGCATCCCCGGGGACTTTGAAATAGTAATCCACGGGGCGAAGGGTATCATGGTCGCGATAGAGTCCGATATGGCCCACCCGGGCAGAGGGCACGAGCCGACAGATTCCCTCTACCATGCCGAGCCCGGCACGCAATATGGGAACAAGCGTCAGCTTCTTCCCCATGACCTGCTGTCCGGTCGTGGTTTCGAGCGGGGTATCGACCGGCGCGGGCTCCAGGGGAAGGTCACTGGTGGCCTCGTAGGCCATGAGGGTGGCGATTTCCTCGACCAGCTCCTTGAAGATCTTGGTGGGCGTCGCGCGATCCCGAAGCAGCGTCAGCTTGTGCTGCACCAAGGGGTGATCGACGATACGGAGGGTCGGGTACCCAGGGGTGGTGTGCATGGCGCGGAAGGTACTATCTTCGCCCGGATGAAAGAATACCAAGCGGTCACGATACGGCTGACCCGGCACGTGCGCGATGACGAGGAGACGCTGACCGATCTTCTCAACGAACGCAGCCGATCGGGGTGGGAGCCGGCGATGATGACCCAGGACGGGGAACGTCTGACTGTGGTATTCCAGCGACCGAGCGAGCGAGAGCCGTGACGTGAAGGTGGCTTTCCGCGGAGCGGCGCGCGAAGTGACCGGATCCTGTCATCTGGTGACCGTGGGTTCGGAGACAATCGCGCTGGACTGCGGACTCTTTCAAGGCAGGCGTGCGGCGAGCCACCAGAAGAACCTCGACCTGCCGATGCCGGTCGACCGCCTGCAGGGCGTTGTTCTGTCCCATGCGCACATCGATCACTCGGGACGGCTGCCGTACCTGACGCGGCGCGGATTCGCCAAAACGATCTGGGCAACGCCGGCTACCCGCGATCTGTGCGAGTTGATGCTGGCGGACTCAGCTCACATCCAAGCGCATGACGCGGCACATCTATCGAAGCATCATAAGAGCTTTATAGAGCCACTATACGACCAAAGCGACGTTGATCGGACGATAGATCTGATGGTGACCGTTCCCTATGGAGAGTCGTTCGACGTGACCCCAGGGATCAGGGGCCGATTCCTCGACGCGGGTCACATCCTCGGCTCGGCGATTGTGATGCTGGAATGCCGGGAAGGAGCGCACCATCGCCACCTGGTCTTCTCGGGAGACCTCGGGCGTTCGGGGCAGCCGATCATCCGCGACCCACAGATCCCCGACCGGGCAGACCACGTGATCATGGAATCCACCTACGGGAATCGAACGCACCCGTCGGGCCCCGACATGCGGCAAGAACTCGGTGGAATCGTCCGGGCAACGGCCGCACGTGGAGGCCGGATTCTCATTCCCGCATTTGCCGTGGGTCGAACGCAGGAAATCATCTACGACCTCCACGCGCTGTATCGGGCACACGAAATTCCAGAAATTCCGATCTACGTGGACAGCCCGCTGGCCATCGACGTGACGGGCGTGTTCGCCAGGCATCCTGAGGTCTTCGACCCGCGCGAGCCGCTGACACGACACCCGGCAGGCCTGTTCGATTTCCGGCTGGTTCGGTATACGCGAGATGTCGAGGAATCGAAGGCCCTGAACGAACGAACGGGACCGATGGTAATCATTGCGGCATCCGGGATGGCCGAGTCGGGACGAATCCTGCACCACCTCGCGCACGGTGCCGGCAATCCACGAAACACGATTCTGATCGTGGGATTCCAGGCCGAACACACACTCGGGCGGCGAATCGTAGAGCGCCGGCCAACGCTCCGGGTATTCGACGAGGAAATTCCATTACGCGCCGAGGTCCGCATGCTGACGGGGTACAGCGCGCATGCCGACGCCGAGGGGCTGCGACGGTGGCTGGAGGCCGTGGCAGGGGCCGCCGGGCACAAACCCGCCGTGAGCCTGGTGCACGGCGAGGCAGCGGCGCAAGACGCGTTGCGGGATCGCCTGAGGGACGCCGGGTACCGGGTCGGCACGCCGCGAACGGGAGAGACGGTCGACTTCTCATGAAACACGCCGGCATGGAACCGCAGAATGTCGTGTCCGACGCCCGCACGCGCATCGTGGCATCGGCCCGCCGGAGCGTTCTGCAGAGCGGGGAGGGACGGGCGAGCTCGGGACGGATCGCGATGGAAATCGGCGTCAGCAAGGCTCTGGTCCATTATCATTTTGCGGACAAACGAGCGTTGCTTCTGGCGCTGGTGACCGAAAGCCTGGAAGGCATCGAAGCCCGCAGGACCAAGACGGTAGCGGAACACGGGGCAGGGGACCCGATTCAGGACTGCCGCGCGTGGGTTGCAGACGAGCTGGAGGCCCGCGACGTGGAACTCCTCGTACAACTCGCGCGAAGCGAAGATGACGAAGTCGCACGATCGGCGCGCGAGGCCATCCAGCTGTTCCGGGAGACGCTGGCAGGTCGCGTGGCCGGCACCCTCCGGGCACTCGAGACCGACCTGGCGGTTCGAGACGACCTCGTTCTGGATCTCATCGCGACGACGGTATTCGGACTGATCAATCGCGGGATCGAGTCCGACAGGGCTGAAAGCGAGGCCATTCTCGACACTCTCTGGCTCGCGGTGCTCAGCCTGGCACGCTGACCGTCGAATCCCTTTCGGTTGCCACCGGCTGGGCGCTAGGTTGTCGCGAATGCAGCGACCTCGGCCGTCCCTCTGGAAACGTGCGGTACCGATCATCGCATTCGGGCTCGGCACGGCATGGCTGCTGTCTCTGGCCAGCGTGATCGTGTGGGGCCGGCGCGACACGGCGCGGCCGGCGGGTGCAATCGTCGTCCTCGGCGCCGCCCAGTACGCGGGGCGCCCATCCCCGGTGCTACGGGCGCGCCTCGATCATGCCCTGGAGTTGTGGAACCGAAAGCTCGCTCCGCAACTCGTGCTCACCGGCGGGACAGGGGAGAGAGACACGACGAGCGAAGCCGCGGTCGGGCGGAGGTACGCCATCGAGCACGGTGTTCCGGCGTCGGCGATCCTGCTGGAAGCAAACGGCCGGACGACGGCACAATCCATGCGTGCCGTGGCCGCCATGATGCAGGCCGAAGGGCGGGACAGCGTCATCCTCGTCAGCGACCGGTTCCACATGTTGCGGCTCACGATCCTGGCCCACCAAGCCGGCCTGACGCCATTCCTGTCGCCGACGCCGACGAGCCCTATTTCAGCGAGTTGGCGGGAACAGTGGGCCTACTGGTTGAGTGAATCGATCAAGGCGCCGCTGGCAATGGTGACGGGAAGCGGTAATTAGTATCGGTGCGTTACTAATCACCGATCCGACGCGGGTCGGGCCCCAAGGACGGCGCTGGCCAACCAACGCCAGTATTGCTCGGGGGTCCGGTCGGGCACGTCGTTGTGTCCCGCCTCGGGGACGAGCAACAGCTCGCCCGGCACCTTGGCCGCAGCGTGCACGGCGCGGCCCATGGCAACGGGAATGACTCGGTCGCGCATGCCGTGCGCGACATACACTGGCAAGTCGAGGCGGCGGACTCGAGCGATGGTATCGTAGTGCACACGTGAGATGGCCTGCCAGACCGGGGGGAACGTGGGCACCAGGAGCCGTGAGGCCATGGCGCGGGCGGACGTGAACGGCGCCTGAAGGATCAGCGCGGACGGCCCGGTTGAAGCGGCGAGTTCCGCGGCGATGGCGCTGCCGAGGGAGTGGCCGAACACCACGAGCCGCGACGGCCGGGCCCGCAGGATGGAGAGCGCCTGCGCGTGCGCGGCACGGGCATCGGCCTGTGCGCCAGCGTAGGTCGGTCGCCCGGGCAGGGCGCCGTATCCGCGGTACTCGGGGAGCAGCACGCTCGCTCCCGTACGGTCGGACAGCTCGACCGCCCAGGGGACCATCCATTCGGCCAACTCCGCGTTTCCGTGAAACGCAATAACGAGCGCCCCCCGGGGCTCCTCCCGACCGACGAGATAGGCGTGGAGCGGCTGTCCGTCGTCGGCGTCGTACGCGACCCTAAGTACCCGAGGACCGACCGGAGGGCGGGTCCGCACCCGGGGCGGCTGGAAAACGATGCGCTCCTGGTGGTGCCACAACACCAGCAAGGCGACCGTCGAAACGGCCACGACCAGGAGCGCAGCGCCGAAGACGGCAGCCAGAAGGGGATTCGTCACGAAGTCCAGGCGAGGGTTCCTGCGGCCGGAAGACCGGTGCAACTTACCACGATGCAAATCCCCATCGAAACGTTCGAGCTGCCGAACGGGCTTCGGGTCACGCTGTCGGAGGACCACACCGCACCAATCGTTGGTGTGAACCTCTGGTATCACGTTGGCTCGGCGAATGAACGCGAGGGCCGAACGGGATTCGCGCACCTGTTCGAACACATGCTGTTTCAGGGCTCGGCGGACGTCGCGGCGAACGAACATTTCGAGCTGATCCAGCGAGCAGGCGGGACACTCAATGGCTCGACCTGGTTGGACCGGACGAACTATTTCGAAATCGTGCCGTCGAATCAATGCGAACTGGTGCTCTGGCTGGAAGCAAACCGCATGGGACAGCTCCTGCCGGCCATGACGCAGCAGAAGCTGGATACGCAGCGGGACGTGGTGAAGAACGAACGCCGATGGTCGGTGGACAACCAACCTTACGGAACCTGGTGGGAACGGTTACCGGCGCTGTGTTTCCCGGCGGAGCACCCGTTTCACCATTCACTGATCGGCTCGATGGAAGATCTGTCGCGGGCAAGCCTCGACGACATCGCGCAGTTCTTTCGCATGTACTACACCCCGGACAACGCGGTGCTCTCCATCGCGGGTGACTTCGATCCGCCTCAGGTTCGGGGTTGGGTCGAGCGATACTTCGGCAGCATCGCCCGGGGGCGCGTGCCCCGCAACCGGCCGGCCATGGAAGTAGCCCCGGTGTTCGGAAGCTGGCTGAAGGAACGGGTTACGGACGACGTGGCACTGCCGCGGCTCTTCCTGGGCTTCCGGTCGCCGGTCTTCGGCAGCGATCCGTATTACGCGGCCAGCGTGTGCGGTGCCGTGCTCGGGCTCCGGAGCGGCAGCCGACTGTTCCGGAAGCTGGTCCGGGAGCGCGAAGTCGCGGCTGAAGCCACCGCATTCACGTTCGATCTGCCGAAGGGCAGCGATCTGCTCGTGCTGGACGTCACCGCACGACCGGGGGTGGACGCCGACGAGTTGCATTCGGCCGTCGTCGCCGAAGTGGACGCGGTGTGCCGGGACGGCGTGACGGCGCGGGAAGTCTCCCGTGCGGCGGCGCTGATCGAAACGGATCTAGTAAGCGCGCTGCAATCGGCGGGGGAACGCGCGGACAAACTTTCGATGTTCGCGACCTACTTCGGAAATCCGCATCTCGTCAACGAGCAGCCGGCCCAGTACCAGGCCGTGACGGTGGACGACGTCAACGAATTCGTCGCGCAACGGCTGGGTCCAGAGAACCGGGCGAGTCTGTTGTACGTTCCGCGGGAAGCGGACGGCCAGCAGGCCGAAGCGACCAGAGGGGCGGCGTGACGCCGGCCGCGGGAGGGCGCCCGGCACCGGGTGAGCCGCGGCCCTACCATTTCCCCAGGTTCGCGCGCACCCGCATAGGCCATGGCGTGCAGTTGATCACGGCGTCGGTTTCGAAATTGCCGTTGATCTCAGTCGTCGCGGTGGTGGATGCCGGAGCGACACAGGACCCCGAGGGATTGGATGGCATCGCGGTGCTGACGGCCAAGCTGCTGATGGAAGGGACTTCGGGTCGGGAAGGCGCGGACCTGGTCGACGCGTTCGAGCAGCTCGGCGCAAGCGTAGACGTCACGGCAGGATGGGACAGCGCGATCGTTCGACTCACCACCATGGCATCGCAGGCCGGAGCGGCCATCGGACTCCTGCGAGAAGTCATTCGTGAACCGGCGTTCCGCGAACGAGACGTGGCGCGGCTGAAAGCCGAACGGTTGGCGGAAATCCTTCAGACCCGCGCCGACCCGCGCGAGCTGGCCGACGAGGCATTCGAACAACAATTGTATGCTGCCCGCGCACGATACTCCCGGCCCGTCGGAGGAGATACGCGGGCTGTCGAGGGCATCACTCCAGCCGCCATCAAGCAGTTCTACGAGACGCAGTACGTACCGGAGCGGCTCACCCTGGTCGTGGCGGGGGACCTGTCAGCCGAGCAAGCGAGCGAGCTCGTCACGAAGGCGTTCGGTGACTGGACGGGAACGGCCACACCGAAAGCCCGCCCGACGGACGAGAGCGAGGGCGACGAGCGGCGGGTCTGCATCGTGCGCAAGGCGGACGCCCCACAGTCCGAATTGCGCGTGGGCCATCGGGGCGTCCCGCGGAATCATCCGGACTATTTTCCGCTCGTCGTGATGAACGCCGTGCTCGGCGGGCTGTTTTCGTCGCGCATCAACCTGAATCTCCGCGAAGCCCACGCCTACACGTATGGAGCCCATTCGGACTTCGAGTGGCGGCGGAATGCGGGACCATTCGTCGTTTCGACCGCCGTGGAAAGCGGCGTTACGGCAGAGGCGACGGCCGAGATCGTGAAGGAAATCGAGCGCATCCGAAACGGACCCGTCGCACCGGAAGAGCTGAGCCTCGCCAAGAGCTACCTGGCCGGGGTCTTCCCGATCCGGTACGAAACGACGTCGGCCATCGCGGATGCGCTGGCGGCGCTCGCGACCTACGGATATCCGGAGGACTATTTCGACAACTACCGACCGCACATCCAGGTGGTGACGAGCGAGGACGTACTGCGCGTAGCGAAGGCCCACCTGCATCCCGAGGCGCTGTTGATCACGGCGGTGGGGGACCCCAGCGTGATCGAGGGTCCGCTGGGCGAACTGAAACTCGGCCCCGTGTCGGTGAAGACGGCTGCCGAAGCGGAATCCTGAAACCGACGGGTGCCATGACCGAATCCCGGAAGAGCTACGACGCCCGGCGCGTGTACACGGGGCGCGTCATCAACCTCGATGTGGATCGCGTCGAGCTCCCGAACGGGGAGCAAGCCGAGCTGGAAATGATCCGGCATCCCGGAGCGAGCGCGATCGTTCCCCTGCTCGGCGACTGGCGGAGCGCGGATCCCACCGTTGTCCTGATTCGCCAATTCCGCCACGCGGCCGACGGCTATCTGTACGAAATTCCGGCCGGCCGGTTGAACGACAACGAGGACCCCGCAGCCTGTGCGGCGCGCGAGTTGGCAGAGGAGACCGGGTACCGGGCGGGGCGGGTCGAACCGCTGTTCACCATGTTCACGACTCCGGGCTTCACCGACGAAAAGATCCACGTCTTCCGGGCGGTGGAGCTACGCGAAGGACCAACGGCACGCGAGGCCGATGAAATCCTGGACCTGAAGCCGATGCCGCTCTCGAGCGCGCTCGAACTGATCAAGCACGGGGAAATCCAGGACGCCAAGACGGCGCTGTCGATTCTGTATGTGGCGAAGTTCATCGGGTCGCAGATGTAACCATGTAAAAACACATTAACAGGTTATCATGTGTGTCCAATTAACTGGCCACAGAAAGGGTCAGTTATCGGCGATGTGTCCTCTCGTGCGGACATGCGTCAATGGGCCCAAGATGGCATATGCTCGTGTAAGATATTGATCGACAATAGAATACGATTTGTATGCTAATTTGATGACCATGGCACAGTACGTGCATTTCCGTGGATCACGAACGGGCCAGCCCTCGGATGCGTCGGGCTGGGTTTCCCCCGAGAAGCAGCGGGATCCACGGGAGCAGAGCCATGGCCGAGCTAGCAACCAAGCAGATCGCCCCTCGGGCAATCACCAAGCGAGAAACGCTGCATGCCGCTTCGGATGCCGAACTGGTAGGCAGCTTCCTGGGCGGAGAGGAGCGGGCGTTCCAGGAACTGGTCGAGCGGTATCAGGTCCGGTTGCTCAACTTCATCTATCGGACCATCGGAGACCGTGAGCGCGCGGAAGATCTGGTACAGGAAGTCTTCATCCGCGTCTACCGGCACATCCATCGGTTCGACACGTCGAAGAAATTCTCGACCTGGATCTACACGATCGCGTCGAACCTGGCCAAGAACGAGCTACGGAACCGGTCACGGAATCCGCTCATCCTGTTCCAGGCGATCACCGGCACCCGGACGGAAGACGAACGACCTCTGCAATTCGAGGACTTCACGAGCCGGCCTGACGATCTGTACCAGAAGCGGCACCTGCGGGCGCTGGTCGAGGAAACCGTCGCCCAGCTTCCGGAGCATCACCGGCAGGTCTTCGTGCTCCGCGAGATCGAGGGGAAGTCGTACGAGGAGATCGCCGAGATCACGCACTGCAACCTGGGCACGGTCAAGTCGCGTCTGAACCGCGCACGGAACGCCTTCGCGGCCATCATCGAACCGTGGGTGGACTAACCGGCAACATCAGATATAGCCGGTAGCAGCGGACAGCCCCGGCGGCACGGAACCGGCTGAGCCAGAGCGGGTATCGGAGGCAGACCTCCACCGCTGGCTCAGCCGGGCTCATGGACTGTCGCCATTTTCGGCAATCCCACAGTGATTTCCTCGACGGCCTGATGGCCGAGGGGCAGACCGCGGAGATGTATGGACATCTCCAGGCGTGTGCCCGGTGCGCCCGTTTCGACACCGCGGTCCGGCGCGGGCTCCTAGTGGTGAGGAATCTGCCGACGATCAAACCGTCCCCGGACTTCCTGCCGCGTCTGAGGGCGCGGCTCAATGGGCCGGCTGAGCCCGCCCGGAGCCAGCGTTACCCGCGGGCCGTGGCGGGGATTGCGGCCGCCGCCGCCGTGGTGCTGACCGTGATACTCGCCAACGGCTTCCTACGACCCGGGCAGCAGACGGCCGTACCCGCGGCCCTCGCACAAGCGACACGGCCTGCCGTGACGATGCCCGTGCCTCGGCCGGCCTCGGCGCAGTTTCTGGCGGGGCTCGCCTCCGGAGTTCCCGTGTGGCCGGCGGTGTCGATCGCCGATCGGGCCGCCGCGCATCTGGAGCAGGTCGAGTTGCAGCAACCACTCGCGACCCCTTAGGCGCCTGCGCCATGCGCGGCAACCGTCACCGCAGAGGCGACGGCAACGCGTATATTCTCCGGCATGACGAAAGCCGCGGAACAGAAAGCGTTTCGTGAAGCGCTCAAGTCGGGCGAATTCGATCCGGCGTACTACATCTACGGAGACGAGGAGCAGCTGAAGGACGAAGCGGTTCGTCAGCTGCTGGCCGTGGCAGTGGACCCGGCGACCGAGGCATTCAATCTGGAGCAGCGCAAGGGCGGAGACGTCGATGCCGAAGCACTCGGCACGATGCTCGCCACGCCGCCGATGATGGCCGATCGCCGGGTGGTCGTGGTTCGGGACGTGGAGTCGCTGCGCAAGAATGCGCGCGAGATGCTGGACCGATATCTCGAGCGTCCGTCACGTGACACGGTGCTCGTACTGGTGGCCGGCCCCGGCGCGAAAGCGGATCGGGGATTGATCGGCGCAACCGCCGCCGTGGAATACGCGCCGCTGACGGGTGCTCAATTGCCGAAGTGGATCGCGCAGCAGGTCGAGCGCGCCGGGGGCACGATTACCGAAGCGGCAGTCTCACTCCTGCAGGAAACGGTGGGCAGCGAGCTGTCGCAGCTCGCGCTCGAAATCGAGAAGCTCGCGAGCTATTCACGGGGCGCCGCGATCGACGAAGATGCGGTAAGCGCCGTGGTGGGCATCCGCCGCGAGGAGACGATGGGGCATCTGCTCGACGCCATCGCCCGGCGCGACGCAACCACGGCGTTGGACGCACTGCCCCACGTTCTGCAGCAGCCGAAGAGTTCCGCCGTCACGATCGTCATGGCGCTCACGGTGCAGACACTGGCCATCGCGTGGGGCGAGGCCCGCGGACTTCCCGCCCATCGGCTGGCCAAAGAATACTTCTCTCTGCTCAAGGAAGGTGGGTCGGTGTACACGGGGCGCTCGTGGGGAGACGCGGTCTCGTCGTGGACGAAGGCAGTGCCGCGATGGTCGGCACGCGAGTCGGACAGTGCGCTGGTGGCGTTGGCGTCGACCGATGCGGCGCTGAAGGAGACGCGTCTGTCGAGCGACGAACAGATCCTGGCGACGTTGATTCTCACGATATGCCGTCCGTCGGGGTCACGGAGGGCCGCATGAAGGGCGGGTGGCACGCATTTCTTGCCGGAGCGCTGATCGTGGCCGCCGGCTCGGCTCGGGCGCAGGGGGATACGCTCGCGGCCCGCACGGCGGTACCGGACAGCACCACGCATCAGGACCTGGTGCGCATGGATTCGGCATTCGCACGGGCGCAACGGCTCGTGATGGCGGGGCAGACGACCGTGGGACGGCAGATCGGCGACTCGATTCTGGCAGCGACCCCGCCCGGAACGGCGGCCTATGGCAACGCGCTCTACGGCGTCGCGATGCTGGCGCCGACGGCTACCGCGGCCCAACTCGACTACCAGCGAATCGTCGTCGAGTACCCGTTCTCTCCTCATGCGGGAGACGCGTTGCTCCAACTCGCGCAGCTGGAACGCTCACAGGGCAATCGTGCGGGCGCCATCAACCATCTGCAGCGGTTCCTGGCCGAAAATCCGACCAGCGGACACCGCGGGCGGGCGGGCCTCTGGCTGGCCCAGCTCATGTTCGAGCAGAACGACGACCTCCGCGCGTGCGGCGTGCTGGACACGGCACGGGCCGCCACGCCTCCCGGGAACATCGAACTGCTCAACCAGATGAACTTCTATTCGGGGCGATGCGCCGCCGCGGTAGCACGTGCCGCCGCCGACTCGGCAGCCCGCGCCGACAGCATCCGCGCGGCGGCGGTCGCGCATGCCGACTCGGTCAAGCGTGCCGAGGAACGGGCCCGAGCAGCGCGCGAACGCGCGCGGGCCCATGCCGCGACGCCGAACAAGCGGGAGTACGCGGTGCAACTGGCGGCCTTCGCCCTCCGGGCGCAGGCGGACAAGATGATCCAGACCCTTCACGGGAAGGGCATCGAGGGGCGCGTCGAGGGCGACCGGAAGCCGTTCCGGGTGTGGGTGGGCCATTACAGGACGCGGGCCGAGGCAGATCGTGCGCTCGCGGATTTCAAGAAGCGCGGATACGCCGGGTTCGTGACGTCGATCGGCGGGCGCTGACGGCGATGGCGCAGACCCCCCTGATGCAGCAGTACCGCGACATCAAGGCCCGTCACGAAAGCGCGATCATGTTCTTTCGGATGGGCGAGTTTTATGAGATGTTTTATGATGATGCGGAGCTGGCAGCGCGCCTGCTCGGGCTCACGCTGACGTCACGGAACAACGGCGGCGCGGCCGAAGTACCGCTGGCGGGCGTTCCGGTAAAGGCGGCCGGTGAGTACGTCCGGCGCCTGGTGGAGCAGGGGTACCGGGTGGCGATCTGCGAGCAGGTGGAGGACCCGAAGCTCGCCAAAGGGGTCGTGCGGCGCGAGGTCATCGAGACGATCTCTCCGGGGGCCGCGATCGCCGACGATCTGCTGGAAGGGGGGCGGAACAACTTCGTCTGCGCGATCCACCGGGAGCAGAACGTCGTGGGCATCGCCGCCGCGGACATCTCGACCGGCGAATTGCGCCTGCATGTCTGTCCATCAGGAGACGCCGAGGCCGTGCTCGGGCGCCTGTCGCCGCGGGAGCTGCTCGTCGTGCGGACGGATGCGACACCCGCGGCGAGCCCGGCAGCCGGGCCCGGCGGGGAGAATGCGCTGGTCACCGAGCGCGAACCCTGGGAGTTCGACGAAGCAATGGCGCGCGACGCGCTGAGCGAGCAATTCGGCGTGCTCTCCCTGGACGGCCTGGGGTTGGGCCCGCAGGATGCGCCGGCGGTCCGGGCGGCCGGCGCGCTGCTGCGCTACCTGCGCGAGTTGCAGCCGGGTGGCGTACGACTGGCACATCCGATCATCGAGCGCCCGGGCGGCGTCATGCCGCTGGACGAGATGACACGACGGAATCTCGAGCTGACCGAATCGCTGCGCGGTGGGGACTCGGACGGGACCCTGGCCGCCGTGCTCGACCAGACCAAGACGCCAATGGGCGCACGGTTGCTCCGCCAATGGCTGCTGGCGCCGCTGACCGATCAAGCACGCATCGACGCACGGCTGGATGCAGTGGAAGCATTGGCCGCGAACGCACTGAGTCGCGACGCACTGATCAAGGCGCTCGACCGGGTCCGCGACGTGGAACGGCTGGCGACCAAAGCCGCTCTTGGCCGGAGCACCCCGCGCGAGCTGGGGGCGCTCGGGGCGTCGTTGACGCAGCTTCCCGCGGTGCACGATGCCATCAACCGTGCGGGACGAGCCGGGGTGCTGGGCGAGATCCTCGACCGGTGGGATTCGTGCGACGCGCTGGCCACCACGATCACGCGAACGCTGGTGGAGCGACCGCCGGTCGCGATCGGCGAGGAAGCGACGATCGCTCCCGCCGTCGATGCCGAACTGGACGAGCTCCGTGAACTGCGGGACGGCGGCCGCGAGGCGATCGCCCGGATCGAGGCCGAAGAACGCACCCGCACCGGAATCAACTCGCTCAAGGTGGGCTACAACCGGGTGTTCGGGTACTACATCGAAGTCACCCGCTCGAACCTGCACCTCGTGCCGGAGGACTATCAGCGACGCCAGACGTTGACCAACGGGGAGCGATTCGTCACACCGGCGCTCAAGTCGTACGAAGAGCGCGTCCTGACCGCCGCCGAGCAGATCGAGGCTCGGGAGCGCACACTGTTCGAGGAACTCCGCGCGCAAGCGGGCGCGGAGGTCGCGCGCCTGCTCCGCGTGGCGCAGGCCGTGGCGACACTGGACGTGCTGGGCGCGCTGGCCGAGACTGCGGTCCGGGAGAACTACGTGCGCCCGCGCGTGCACGACGGGTTCGGACTCACGATCTCCGCGGGCCGGCACCCGGTGGTGGAGCGGATGATGCCGCGGGACAAGTTCATCCCGAACGACGTCACCTTGACCGAGGACGCCCGGGTGATCATCCTGACCGGGCCCAACATGGCCGGCAAGTCCACCATCCTGCGACAGGTCGGGTTGATCGTCCTGATGGCGCAGATGGGGAGCTTCGTGCCGGCGAAGGCGGCAGAAATCGGCATCGCCGACCGCGTCTTCACGCGCGTGGGGGCGAGCGACAACCTGGTACGCGGCCAGTCCACGTTCATGGTGGAGATGGCCGAGACGAGCGCCATCCTACACGGCGCGACCGCCCGGAGCCTCGTGTTGCTGGACGAGATCGGGAGGGGAACGTCCACGTACGACGGCGTGTCCATTGCCTGGGCCGTAACCGAGCAGCTCCACAACGCGGTGCAGTGCAAGACGATCTTCGCGACGCACTACCACGAGTTGACGCAGCTGGCCGATGAATTGGTAGCACTCCGCAACTATAATGTGGGCGTCCGCGAGGTCGGCGACCAGGTGCTCTTCCTGCATCGATTACAGCCCGGTGGTGCGGACCGGTCGTACGGGATCGAAGTCGGCCGGTTGGCCGGCCTGCCGGAGCCGGTACTGGCGCGGGCGCGGGCGGTGCTCAAGCTGCTCGAGGGGGAACAGCTCGTGTCCGGGCTGCAGGGCGGGCGTCCGGGGGCACCCGCGGGGCGGGACGCGGGGCCGCAGCTGGGATTGTTCGTCACGGAACCGCACCCCGTCCTGACGCGGTTGCAGGCGCTGGACGTCAACACGCTGACCCCATTGGAAGCCCTGGCGTTGTTGAGCGAGCTATCGCGAGCGGCGCGGGAGGACTGACGCCCGCGGATGCGGCGCGACCGATGCGCCGCCGTGCTACCTTACAGTCGGCGACGTTCCCACCTCCACCGAACTCCGTCCCGTCATGACCGTTCTCCGCAACCGGAAGCCCTACGACGACGTTCTGCAGACCATCGGCTGGACCCCGTTGGTTCGCCTCAACCGGGTCACGCGCGGCATCCGGACGCCGGTATACGGGAAGGCCGAGTTCTTCAATCCCGGCGGGTCGGTCAAGGACCGCATCGGGTTGCCGATCATCGAACGGGCAGAGCGCGAAGGGGCCCTGAAGCCCGGCGGCACGATCGTGGAGGGAACGAGCGGGAATACGGGCATCGGCCTCGCGATCGCCGCCGCGCTCAAGGGCTATCGCTGCATCTTCACGCTGCCGGACAAGATGTCGCAGGAAAAGGTCCGTCTGCTGAAGGCCTTCGGCGCCGAAGTGATCATCACGCCGACCGCCGTGCCGCCGGACCATCCCGACAACTACGTGATGATGGCCAAGCGCATCGCGCACGAAACCCCGAACGCGGTGCTGGCGAACCAGTTCTACAACGAGGCGAATCCCCAGGCGCACTACGACTCGACGGGCCCGGAACTGTGGGAACAGACCGAGGGGAAGATCACCCACTTCGTGGCTGCCGCGGGCACGGGCGGCACGCTGAGCGGCGTGGGGCGGTACCTCAAGGAGAAGAACCCCGCGATCAAGATCATCGCCGGCGATCCGGTAGGGTCGATCCTCGCGGACCTGTGGCACACCAAGGGCAAGAGTCACGGCGAGGGTGCCCCGTACAAGGTCGAAGGCATCGGCCAGGACAAGCTTCCCGGGACCCTCGACCTCTCGGTGATCGACGACTACGTGACGGTGAGTGACAAGGAGGCGTTCACGATGGCCCGCCGGCTCACGCGCGAAGAGGGGCTGTTCGTGGGCGGATCGGCGGGGCTCATCACGCACGTCGCCGTCGAGCTGGCGCGGCAGGTCGACGACCCCGACGCCTGCATCGTGACCTTCCTGTGCGACACCGGCGAGCGCTATCTCTCGAAGCTGTACAACGACGAGTGGATGCGCGAGAACCAGCTGCTGGACGTCGACCGCGCCACGCTGGCCCAGGTGGTGGGTGGGAAGCCGGCGACGGCGCCCGCGATCGTGAGCGTCGCGCCGGGGGCCACGGTCCGACAGGCGCTCCGCCTGATGTCGCTCCACGACGTCTCGCAGCTGCCCGTCATGGACGGTTCCAACTGCGTGGGATCGGTCAGCGACTGGTTCCTGTCCGGCAAGGCACTGGAGAACACGAAGCTTCTGGATGCGACGGTGAGCGAAGTGATGGAGCCCCCCTTCCCGGTCGTGGATGCCAGCCAACAGGTGGACTCGGTCGCGACGCTGCTCTCGAAAGCCAATCCTGCGGTCCTGGTGCGCTCCGCGGGCCAGGTCGCCGGCATCGTGACGCGATCGGACATGCTGGCCTATCTCATGGCGCGGTAGCATCGCGCGCTCCCAGGCGAAACCACCCCCCGTGCGGATCACCCTCCTCCTCGGCGGCACCTCGATGGAACGCGACGTGTCCATCGCCTCGGGGCTGCGGATCGCCGAAGCATTGCGCAGCCGCGGGCACGATGTGTCGGTCGTTGATACGGCGCAGGGCCCGATGACGCGCGATGCCGAGCGGGCCCGTCTGCGAGGGCCGGTGGTGAAGCGGAGTCCACCGACCCAGGCAGAATTGGACGAAATGGGGCGGGACGCGCTGGCGCGCCTGGCCGGGTACCTGCCGGCTCCGGAGGAGACCGACGTGGTCTTCCTGGGGCTTCACGGAGGGACGGGCGAGGACGGAACACTTCAGGCCGTGCTGGACCTGGCCGGTCTCCCGTACACGGGAAGCGGACGCTTGGCGAGCGCGCTGGCGATGGACAAGGACCTCACCAAGCGCCTGTTGCGCGCCGCCGGCGTGAGCACGCCCGACTGGCTGATGGCTCCGGCGTCCGTCGATGAGGTGCAAGGAGCGCTCGGATTTCCGGTGATCGTCAAACCGTCCAAACAGGGCTCGACGGTGGGGCTGACCCTGGTACGGGAAGCAGCCGAATTGCCAACCGCCGTGGCCGAGGCGTTCACGTACGACGACGAGGTCATGGTGGAGCGCTACATCCCGGGCCGGGAGCTCACGGTGGGCGTCCTCGGTGACCAGGCGTTCCCGGTGGGGGAGATCATCGCGAAGCACGAGATCTACGACTACGAGTGCAAATACACACCCGGGATGGCGGACGAGCGGTTTCCGGCGGACATCCCGGCAGCCGTGGCCGGGGCCGCGCAGGAGCAGGGGCTGCGGGCGTTCCGGGCGCTCAAACTCCGGGGCTACGCGCGCATCGACTTTCGACTGAATCCCGCCGGGGAGCTATACTGTCTCGAGGCCAACACACTTCCGGGGATGACGGAGCTGAGCCTGATTCCACAAGGAGCGGCAGCCGCGGGAATCCCGTTCGCCGAGTTGTGCGAGCGGATCGCGTTGCTGGCGCTGGAGGGAAGGGGGTAATGCAAGTGCCAACGCCGAGCGCCGCGCTCGCGGGAGTGCCTGCCGGAGTGCAGGCGAACGGGCTCTGGATCGGACGCCGGCAGTTGTTCGTGCGGTTCGCCGCCGAAGCGGAAACGGCGACGATGTATACCCCGGACGCGCTGGCCGGGGAGCTGACCCGACTCGTGAAGCGGTCCTCGTACCATTCGATCAGCATTTGCGGACGCGATCCCCTCTCCAACGCCGCCTTCCTGAGTGCGGCCTTCAAGGCAGCCAACCCGTCGTTGCCGGTGCTGCTGGACGTCGACGGGCAGCGACCGGAGGCCATCGGCGGGCTGACGGGGGTACTCGCGCTCGTCCAGGTGACGCTCGACGGCACCCCGAACGACACGACCGTCGAGCACGGACTGCGTTCGCTGAAGACCGCCGCGGAGGCCAACGTGGCCCATGCGCTGGTGCTGGCCCCGGAAGAGACGACGACGGACGGCCAGCTCCTGCGCACCATCTCGCAGGCCCACCTGACGAGCGACCGGATGGCAATCGTGGTTCATCCCCCGGTGGAGAGCGTGGAACGGGACCGCCGATGGTTGACGTTCATGGAGCAAGCGGCTGCACTACACGCAGATACGCGGCTCCTGCTACGGCTGCCGCGGCCGAGCGGCATGCGCTGAGCGGAAATCGGGACTGGCGCCGAGGCGCCTGAAAGGTCATCCTCCATAGGGCGAGACCACCCGCGGTCCGTCTCACCGTCCGATCGTTTCCATGGCATTTTCCGGCACGCACGAAACCGAGCACCCGCACCTCACGCCCGCCGTCCGGTGGATCGCCCTCCTTGCCGTGGGGGTGGCCCTGGTGCAGGCGACGATCGTCACGCCGGTCGACATGGCCGGCTGGCTGGGGTTCCGGCCGTCGGGGCTGAGCCATGCGTGGTGGACGGTGCTCACGTACGCGTTCGTGCAGACGGGCACGTGGCCGCTGGTGGCCACGCTGTTCGCGTTGCTGGTTTTCGGCCCGCACGTCGAGCAGGCGTGGGGCACGAAGACGTTCACCGTCTTTTTCCTGTGGAGCGTAGTGGGTGGGGCCGTGGCCCACGCGATCGTATCCCGTGTGGGGATCATGGAAGGGGCCGCGGCGGGCGTGTTCGGGGTGATGCTGGCGTACGGGTGGCTGTTCCCGAAGGACGAGATGTACGTCTTCGGGGTGCTGCCGGTGCGTGCGTGGTCGCTGATCGCGTTCCTGACGACGGTGATCCTCATCCTCGGAGCAACCGAGCCCGGAGCGGGCGGAGCGGGCTACCTGGCCCATCTGGGGGGCTTCGCGTTCGCCCTGCTGTATCTGAAGCGGCCCAATCCCCTGAGCATCGACGAGCTACGCCACCGGATGGCGCAGGCCCCTGATCCGACGAACGAGGCGCCGCGGGCGATTCCGCGCACCCTACCCCGGTCGCGGCGGAGTGAGGAAGTGGACGAGATCGTGGCGCAGAGCAAGGCAGCGGTAGCCAAGCGGCCGGCGCGCACGAGCCGGGCCACGAGCAGCCGGGATGCCAAGCGGGAAGCGCTGAATCGGGTGCTGGACAAGATCTCGGAGCAGGGGCTGGACAGCCTGAGTGCCGAGGAGCGCATCCTGCTGGAAGAGATCTCGCGCCGGCTGCGGGGCCGGGGCCGGTAGCAAAAGAGAGCCCCCCGGGCTTGCCGGGGGGCGATACCGTCACGCCGTTCTCGCGACGGTGACGGCCGGCGAAGAGTTCACCGGCTTAAGGCCAACATAGGGAAAACCGGCGCGATGCGCCAGAACGAATCATGCCCAAGCCCGAATTGCTGGAGACCTTCCCCAATCCCTATCCGGATCGCGACTACGAGATCCGGATGGACTGCAACGAATTCACCTCTCTCTGCCCGGTGGGCGGGATCGAGACGGACGCCGCGGAGCTGAAGCTGCTCGAAGGAGGCGCGCCGGATTTCGGCGTGATCACGATCACGTACGTGCCCGACGCGAAATGCCTCGAGCTGAAGAGCCTGAAGCACTATCTGTGGAGTTACCGGAACGACGGGATCTTCTATGAACGAGCGGTGAACCGGATCCTGGACGATCTGGCGGCCGCGTGCGCGCCGAAGAAGATCACGGTGGTGGGGGATTTCAACGTGCGTGGGGGGATCAAGTCGGTGGTAACGGTGAGTCGGTAACTCGGTGAGACGGTGAGTCGGTGAAACGGCGCAAAAAAGCGGGGCCTCCGGATGGAGACCCCGCTTCGTCGTTCTACCAACCAACCGACTCACCGACTCACTAGAACGCGTACTTGAGCTGGAGCTGGAGCTGGTAGTTGGAAGCCAGGTTGTTGGAGTTCCACGGCTGGTAGTTCGGGTCGAAGGTGTACACGACCTGACCGGTCTGGAGATTGCCGCCGGTGGTGGTCTTGTAGTTGAGCAGGGTCTGGCCGCCGGCGAAGCCGACCGTCTGCTGCTGGCCCCACTTGTTGTTGAGCAGGTTCAGGAAGTTGAAGACCTGCAATTCGAGCGAGAAGTTCTGGAAGCGACCCGCGCCGAAGCTCTGCCGCAGCGCGACGCTGACCAGATTCGTCCATGGCGTGGTGCAGCTATTGCGGGCCATGATCTGGCCGCGCTGGTCGTTCAGACAGGAGTGGCTCTTGATGAAGTTCTCGAACGCCTGCGCCTGCTGCTGCGGCGTGTAGGTCACTCCGTTGAACGTGGCCGAGGCGAACTGCATCTCGGCCGGGTTGGTGGCGTCCTTGGGCACGTAGATCGGATCGTTGTAGCTGAAGCCGTCGCCGTTGATGTCGCCGTTGACCACGAAGTCGATGGGCTGGCCGGAGCCGCCCTGATAGATCAGGCTGACATCGGTGCGCGACGGGAAGCTGTAGGTACCCTGGGCCACGATGTGATGCGTCTGCTCGAACAGCGAGCGCGTGACCTGCAGGCTCGACTGATCGCCGCCCCAATCGCGGCCGTACCGGTACTGCGAGTACGCGGTGCTCGACGTTGGATCCTGGACGGACATGACGTGCGAGTACGTATAGAAGGCCGAGCCCTCGAAGTTGTCGTGGAAGCGGCGCTGCAGCCCAGCCGTGAAGTTGTACGAGTAGTCCTTCGACTCGTTCTGCACGTCGAGCAC
>JBJKRK010000201.1:0-21491 GCA_046704705.1 Candidatus Limnocylindrales bacterium
ACCCCGGGCGCGCGGGCTAGCCGGTTATCGACGAAGTGACGTCAACACCTTCGAGCGCTCGTGTGGACGGGTGCGGGCGAGCTGTGGACGGGGTGTGGAAGACGGTCCCGGTGTCGCCGATACGCCGACCGTCACCGCGCCGGCCGTTGCCGCCCCGACCGTCGCCGCCCCGACCGCTTGGCGTGCCGACGAAAACCCGGGCGGTCGGAGCGTGGAGCCGGCGTCGACGTCAGTCCAGCCGGCGGATCACCCCGATGAGCTTGCCCTGGATCCGAACCTGCTCGTAGAACTGCGGCTGGTAGAGGGTGTTCGCGGGCTGCAGCCGGACTCGCCCGCGCTCGCGGAAGAACTGCTTGAGCGTGACGGCGTTCTCTTCGACCTGGGCGACGACGATGTCTCCGTCGCGAGCGGTCTCCTGTGGCCGGATCACCACGTAGTCGCCGTCCTGGATGTGGGCGTCGATCATGGAGTCGCCCCGGACCTTCAGGACGTACGCGTCTCCGCTGGGCGCCAGGAACTCCGGCACCGACAGCGTCTCGCTCGCGTCGACATACGCCTCGATCGGTCCGCCGGCGGCGATCTCGCCCACGATCGGGAGCACGTAGCTGGGCTGGCTTGGCACCTGGGGGAGCAGCTCGCTCGTCAGGCCGGCCCGCAACGCCGCGGTGGGGGTCAGGCGCAGCGCCCGCGATTGCGTCGCCCCGCGCTCCAGGTAGCCCTCGTGCTCGAGCACGGAGAGGTGATGGTGCACGGCGGACGTGGAGGCCAGGCCGACGGCCTGGGCGATCTCGCGGACGGAGGGCGGGTACCCACGCGCGCGCAGCGTGGCCGCGATGTAGTCGATGATCCGCTGCTTCCGGTTGGCGTCGTGCTTCGTCAAACTCGGCGCCCTCCTTTCGGTGCCACGGTACAGAACGTCTGTTCGATTGTCAAGTGCGAACGGGCATGACGCCGGGCGGGAAGGGTGGCGAGCCGGGATGAACGATCGTGCGGCCCGGGAACGATCCTGCGTCCAGGGAAAGAACCGCGCCCGCGGGGAGGATGGACGGCATCGCCCGGTGGCAAGAACCATGGCGGCCGGCAACCGGCGAAGAGCGGCGGCTGCACGACCCGGCCGAATCGCACGAGGCGCGGGGCCGGTATACTTCGGGGTCCGATGGCTCGTCCGGGGCGCTCGGCCTCTTCCCGGTTCTTCCGCACGCTGAACTACGTTGCGCTGTTGCCTCTGGCAGCGCGCGTGCCGGCGTATGCGCGGCTGGTGCTGGCGCTCGTGCGAGACGAGCGGGTGAGCCTGACGCGCAAGGCGGTCCTCGGGCTGGGGGCGACATACCTGCTCGCGCCGGTCGATGTCGTCCCCGATGTCATCCCGGTCCTCGGGGCCGTCGACGATCTGGTGATCGGCGTCCTCGCGCTCGAGGTCTTTCTGGAAGGGGTACCGCACGAGCTCCTCGACGAGAAGCTCGCAGAGCTGGAGATCGAGCGCTCGGCGTTCGAGCGGGATCGGGAGCAGGTCCGTCGCCTCGTCCCGCGGCTCCTGCGCCAGGTCGCCATCCGCATCCCCGCCGCGTTGCAGGCGGTCGGGGAATTCGCCCGGGAGGGCGTCCTCACGCGCCGCCCGAGCTACTGACACATCCGCGCCACGCACTACATGGAGGAACGCACCGCGTGAAGGTCATCCTGACCGCCGACATCGCCAAGATCGGCAAGAGCGGCGAGCTCAAGGAAGTCAGCGACGGGTTCGCCCGCAACTTCCTCATTCCCCAGAGCCTTGCCGTCCCGGCGGCCGGTGGCGCGTATCGCGCCTGGCAGCACGACATCCAGAGCCGGGAAGTGAAGCGGCGCCGCGAGCGCGAGGAGGCGGAGATCGCCTCCCATCGCATCGCCAGCACGACGCTCACGATGGGCGTGAAGGTGGGCGAGGGCGGCAAGCTCTACGGCTCGATCACCGCCAAGGACATCGCGGACGCGCTCGGGCGACGCGGGATCACCGTCGATCGCCACAAGGTCGATCTGGCCGAGCCGCTGAAGACGCTCGGCACGTACAAGGTTGCGGTGAAGGTCTACGCCGGGCTGACCCCGGAGGTCACGGTCGTCGTCGAGCCCAAGGGCTGAGCCAGGCGAGGGCGCCGGCCAGGACGACGCGCCGATCATCCGGATGGGCTGGAGTTCGTCCTGGCGACGACTTCATACAGCGGTGTGCCGCAGGCGTCCAGCTTGACCATGCGGTAGTCCTTGCTGAGGAGGTCGATCATCCCGCTCGGCTCGACCAGGTAGACGGGGCGGTGGCCAAAGACCTGCGCCAGCTTCGCCGGGACTTCGTTCAAACCGTTGAACACCGTCACGTCGGGCCGTCGGTGCAGCGCGTCGACTTCGTAGAAGAGCGGAGTGGAATCGAGCCACCACGACATCACCATCGCGTGCGGCTTGACCGAGGTGAGTACGGCGTCGACGTAACACTGCGCGGAGATGGGTGTGACGCGCCCCGCATTGAACCAGCCCACGCTGATGGGAACCGTCAGCGCGACGAGTGGGGCGACGCGCACGGACCCTCGCCAGAGGCTCGACAACGTCTCCGGTGAGAGCAGCCAGTCGGCACCGACGCCTGCCATCAGAACGAGCAGTGCGATCGGAACGAAGTAGTAGCGCTCGATGTCGGAGTCGTTGAACGTCAGAGCCGCATAGAGCGTGAGCCCGCCCGCAATTGCCAGGAGGACGAACTCCTTCCGGTCGCGCTGAACGATGATCGCTGCCCCGGCGAGCGCAAGGAGGAGGACGATCGACGCGACCGGAGCGGAGAGGGAGTTGCTCAAGCTGCTCAGGAACGCTGGCAGGTGGCCGATCGCCTGCAGTGGGCCCTGCAGGCTCAGGAAGCCCATCCCGGATCGGAAATCCGCTCCGGTCACATATCGCCAGAAACCGTCCCACGTCGCGGGCGAGTAGTCGACGGTGACGGTTGGCTTGAGCATCGCGGTGATCGGCACGTAGAGATACACGAGCAAGCCGAGCAGCACCGCACCCAACAGTCGCCCGATGCGCTGGGGCCGCCGCAGCAGCGCCGGTTCCGACCAGGCCACGAATACTGCGAGTGCGGGGGCGAGCAACGCCATGAGCAGGTGGTTGCCGAGCGCCAGCCCATACAGGAAGGACGTCCAGGCCAACAGGCGGAACGAGTGCCCCCGTCGATGCCAGAGGATGATGAGGCCAAGCACCAGCAGAGCAAGGAATGCGTGGAGTGTGTGCGGATCGGCCCGCACGGCCGTGCGCCAGAACGCTTGCTCGAGCCCGAAGGTCAAGGCGGCAGCGACCCCAACACACAGGCCGACACCGTATCCGCGTGCAAGGCCGAACAGAGCACCGACCGCCGCGGCGCCCGACACGGCGCTGAAGAGGTTCATCCGAAACGCGGCGTCGCCGATCGGAACGAGCGCGATGAAAGCGTGCCCAAGCAGGATGTACAGGGGGAACCCGGTCGGATGCGTGAGATTCAGCGTCGCCGCTGCCCACTGGTAGACCCCCGTGTCCCAGAAGGCAACACCAGGGAGCACGTGCGCGACGTACAGGGCGAACGCCACGAGCGAGCCCAGCGCCCCGCCGAGCGCCACGCGGTGGCGACGCAGTGCCAGGACGAGCGTTCCGGGGTCCCAACGGCTGAGCTCGCGAATCGGCGCAGTCGCCGCGCGAGGGCGCGCTTCGTTCACCGATCTACCCGGGCGCCACGAACCCGGTCAGGAACGCCCACATTCCCCACAGGTTCACCAGGAAGCTCAACCCGATCGCGAGCCCCTTCTCGAAGTTGAGCTCACCTTCCATGCCCCGGACCATCAGCAGGAAGGCGAAGGGATAGAAGTCGAGCGCATACCGATACCCGAACTCGAGGCCGCCGGGATCCGCGTGCAGCAGGATCGGGACGCTGATCGCGGCGATCGACAGCCAGGCTCCCAGGGTCGACCAGTTCGGGGTGCGCGCGCGAATCGTCCACAGGAACGCAGGCGTGGTGAAGAGGATGCTCAGACCGCCGAGCTGCGCAGGTTGGATCCAGGGGAACCCGCTGACCTGCCGGGGCATCTGCAGCAGGAGCGCGTACAGGTTGCGCCCGACGTTCTCGATCGCCAGGAAGCCATAGCGGTACTGCGCCTCTTGAAGCAGTCCGGGGATCAGGCTGTAGCCCTCCTGGAGCGGCGATCCGAAGCGGACCGCGTTGTAAGCGAAGTACACGAGGACGGGCACCGCGGCGCCGATGCCCAGGCCGACCACCTCGCGGGTGAGCCTTCGAACGTCCAGCTGGGCGGTGAACATGCTGCCGCGCTCACCGGCGATCGTGGCAAAGGCAGGGTGCTCGTCATCCGCGGCCTGCTGCCGGTCGGCGCGGTACGCCACGTAGGCGAGGAAGAACGGCGCGCTGGCCAGCACCGGAAGCCGCGCGAGTCCGGCCAGGCCGACGAGCAGCCCTGCGCGCCAGGGTGGCCCGCCCACGAGCGTCTCACGGACGGCGAGGAGCATGAAGAGCATCGCGCAGACGTGGGCGAAGTGCCATGCGCTCCCCACCTGCGCCGAGAACCAGAAGATGGTGCCGAAGCCGAAGAGGAGCGTGAAGACCCCCCACGCTCGCCCCCGCAGGCCCATGCGGTACAGGACATCGGCGGCGATGGCCACGTCGAACGCGCCCAGCAGGATCGACACGCTCGACTGATCGAGGCCCGATCCGAAGAGCCAGACGAAGGGCAGCAGGAGTACCGCCGGGATCGGCGGGTACACGACGTAGAAGTGGCCGTGGTAGGGGACGAGTTCGTTGAGCCAGCTCGGGTCGTTCAGCAGGTACAGGCGCCCATGCAGGAACGCGTCAGCGAGCCGCACGTAGTAGTCGTACGGTGTCGCCTGGCCCGCGTTGATGAACGTGTACGCGAGCCAGGCCAGCGCGAAGAACCCTGCCAGCGCGATGAGCGGCGGTGCGCTCGCCTGAGTCTGCTCGGGAACGTGGACGGCCGCGCCATGGAGGAGCCGGCGGAGCGGCGTGTCCGCCTGGCGCACGACGTCTTTCAGGCGCGCCCCGTCGGCCGGCGCGCCCGTGACGTGCGGCGCGCCCGTGACGTGCGGCGCGACTTCATGATCGCTGGCTGGCATGGTCCCTTTCCCGCTGGCGCACCGTCGCTACGATACTCGGGCTCGCTTTCTCACGAACCTGGCGGTTCGTCGTGCCGATTGGCGCGCGATGATACCGGCATGCCGCGCCTGACGATCCTCCACGTCGACCTGGACGCGTTCTTCGCCGCGGTGGAGCAGCGCGATCGCCCCGAGCTGCGCGGACGACCGGTGGTGGTGGGTGGCGGTGGCCCGACGGACCGCGGCGTCGTCAGCACCGCCTCGTACGAGGCGCGGCGGTTCGGAGTCCACTCCGCGATGCCGCTGCGGACCGCTGCGGCCCTCTGCCCGCAGGCGGTGTTTCTCCCGGTCGACGGGCACAAGTACAGCCTGGTGAGCCGGCAGGTCATGGAGATCCTGCGGCGCTTCACGCCACGCGTCGAGCAGATCTCGATCGACGAGGCCTTTCTCGACGTGGCGGGGTCGGAGAGGCTGTTCGGCGACGCTCCGCGCATCGCGGCGCTCATCAAGGCCACGATCCATGACGAGCTCGACCTCACCGCGTCCGTGGGCATCGCGTCGACGAAGCTCGTGGCCAAGATCGCTTCCGACCTGCGCAAGCCCGACGGCCTGGTGGTGGTGCCCGTGGGGGAGGAAGCCGCGTTCCTGGCGCCGCTGCCGATCGAGCGACTGTGGGGGGTGGGCGAGAAGACTCGCCTGGCGCTCGCGGAGTACGGCGTTCGACGGATCGGGGAGCTCGCCGCGCTGCCCGACGAGCTCCTGCGCCGGCGATTCGGCAGCAACGGACCGCTGCTCGCGGCGCGGGCCCGTGGGATCGACCCCTCGCCGGTGGGCGACGGTCAGGAGGCGAAGTCGGTCAGCCACGAGCACACCTTCGACATCGATACCGCCGACTGGGAGACGATCGAGCGCACGCTGCTCGCGCTGTCCGAGGGAGTCGCCGGGCGGCTTCGCGTGGGCGGGCTGCGCGCGGCGACGGTCACGGTGAAGGTGCGCGACAGCAGCTTCACCACCCGCACGCGGCAGCGCACGCTGGTCGAGCCGACGGACCTCGCCGAGCCCATCTGGCGCACCGCCGTCGAGCTTGCCCGACCGCTCGTGCGAGGGATCCGCGTTCGGCTCCTCGGCGTGTCGACACACGGGTTCAGCGGCCGATCGCAGCTCGCGCTGTTCTCGGAGGAGGATCCCCGGCGGCGGAGAGCCGTCGAGGCGGTCGACGCGCTCCGCGACCGGTTCGGCTCGGATGCGGTGACCCGCGCGCGCCTCCTCGAGAGCGGGGTCGCGCAGCCGTTCGAGCGGGACTTCCGTCATGCTCCTGAAGCGCGGCGCGTCGGTACCCGAGCGGAGCCGCCGGCCGGTGCCGCGCCGACCCCCCGAGCGGAGCGCCGCCGTCGCCCGCAACTTCCCTCTTGACTCGTACATCCGTTCTGTTTAGGCTGGTCGCAAACAGAACGGACGTTCTCAGCCGCCCAGCGTGCCCGCCAGGCCGAGCGCCCGGAGTCGTACCCGAAAGGAGCCTGGCTGCAATGGCCCTCATTCGCGTGTCCCCGCTGGCGATCGACGTTCGCTGCGACTGGTTCACCGGCCGTCCGCGCAGCATCCGCCTGGCCGACGAGCGGCTCCCCGTGCTGTCCGTTTCACGCGTGCGGACGGAATCGGCCGCCTACCCTGCGCAGACCGGCCCCAGCACCTCGTTCGAGGTCGAGACGCCCACCGCCCGCATGGTCATCAGGTTCCTGCACCGCGGCCGTCGTTGGGTGGTCGACGGGCTCGTGACACCGGACGAGCCGCTGCCCAGGGCGGCCTGAGCGAACCGCCACGCGGTCCGGGCCGCGCGCCCTGTCCGGCCGCGCCGTGCCAGGGCGGGCCGAGCCCCGCCCAGGCGGGCCAAGCCGCTGCCCAGGACGGCCTGAACGAACCCGAGGCACGGACGGATCGCCTGGCCCGAGGCGACCCGAGCAGATCGGGACCTCGACAGGAACACCGGCCCCGTGCGCCTGATCTGCGTGGGCCAACGCGGCGTCCAGCACAGATGCGAGAATGCGCGACATGGCTGACGGTGGGGAGCGGTTCGCAGACCTTTCGGTGAACGCGTTCGTCGAGCGACTCGCCTCGGCGGCGCCGGTGCCGGGCGGCGGCAGCGCATCTGCCATGGCAGCGGGCCTGGCGGCGGCCCTTCTTGCGATGGTGGCACGCCTGTCCCAGGGACGGCCGAAGTACGCCGCGTATGCGGACGTCCATGAACGTGTGCTGGCAACCGCCGAAGCCGCGATGGCGCGCTTCCTGGCACTCGCGGACGAGGATGCGGCGGCCTACGCGCGATACGCGGCCGCGCGGAAGCTGCCCCGCGACACGCCGGACCAGCAGTCCGCCCGTACCGTGGCACTGCAGGACGCAGCACGTGAGGCTGCGCGCGTTCCGATGGAGATCGTTCACGAATGCCGTCGCCTGGCGGCCGAGGTCGAGGCGCTGGCCGGCCGGAGCAACCTGAACGCAGCGAGTGACGTGGAGGTCGCCGCGCTTCTCACCGACGCCGCCGCGCACGGCGCCGGTGCGAACGTGCTCGTGAACCTCGAGGCGATCGGGGACGGGGAGACAGCCGACCAGCTCACGGCCGAACTCATCGCGCATCAGCAGGCGATCGAGGAACTCACCGCGCGGGCACGGGAAGCGATCGGCGCCGGCCATCTGCGAGATCCCGAGCGTTCCTGAGAGGATCGGGCATGTCGGAAGAGCGGCCGCGGGATCGCGGCGGGCTGACGACGCCCGACCGGGCCGAAGGGCGATCCCCAAACACTGCCGGTGACCGCGAATCGCCCGGCGGCGCGCGGATCCTGCTCGGTGCGCCGATCGCAGCGGCCCTCCGTGCCGAGCTGAAGGACGAGGTGGCGGCCTTTCGCGAGCGTCACGGCTTCGCCCCCGCGCTCGCGATCGTGGCGGCAGGACAGGACCCTGCCTCCGCTGTGTACCTCCAGCAGATCCTGCGCACGTGCCGGGGAGTCGGTGCCGAAGGTCGCCTCGTCACGCTTTCGGGGGCCGCGGGTTCGGGGGCGGCGGGCGAGCAAGAAATGCGACACGAGATCGACCGGCTCAACGAGGATCCGAACGTGTGCGGCGTCATCGTGCAGATGCCGCTGCCCGCAGGGTTCTCGCAGCGGACGGTCGCCGAAGCGATCGCGCCGTCGAAGGACATCGACGGCATCCATCCGCTCAACGCAGGGCTGCTGAGCCTCGGGTATCCGTCGCTCGTCCCGGCCACGGCACAGGCCGCGGTCGAGATCCTCACGCGTTCCGGTTACCAGCTCGCCGGTCTGCATGCCGTGGTGGTGGGACGCAGCAACGTGGTCGGCAAGCCGGTCGCGCAGCTGCTCCTGCGAGAGCAGTGCACGGTGACCCTGACGCACAGCCGGACGCGCGATCTCGCGCACCACACCCGGCAGGCCGATGTCGTGATCGCGGCCGCCGGTCGGCCCGGGCTGATCACCGGGACGATGCTCGCCGCCGGTGCGCTCGTGGTCGACGTCGGCATCAACGTCGTCGACGGCGCCATCGTCGGCGACGTCGAGATGGAGTCGGCCCGTGGCGTGGCCGCGGCGATCTCGCCCGTGCCCGGCGGCGTGGGGCCGCTCACCAACGCGATCCTCCTGCGAAACCTCCTGCGGGCGGCCCGCGACCAGTACGAGGTCGAGTCACCGCGATCGGCCAGGTAGCGCTCACGCGGCGAGCGCCGCCGTCGCTCCGGAAAGAACGCCGCATGCACCGCGGGAATCCCGCCGACAACCAGCAGGGTTCCGGACGAGCCACCGCCAGCATCCCGCCGTCAGCCGTCAGTGCGCTGTCCGGAACGCCGGGGCACCGAACCGACAGCCGTCATCGGCGGGTCAAACGCGCGATTCGTTCGGCCGCCGCCGGCCATCCCGCGACGAGGTCGTCGCGCCGTCCAAGGGTGAACGCCTCGGGCCGGAAGCCCGGCGCCATGGTGGTGCCCACCAGGCTCCACGAGCCCTCGCTGCCGAGTGGTATCGAGCCCTGCCAGACGCCGCCAGGCACCACGACCTGCGGCCGCTGCCCCGCGGTCAGGTCCGGCCCCAGGATCGGGGACGCCACACGCCCGTCCGGGTGCAGGAGCAGCATCTCGAGCGGCGCTCCAGCGTGCCAGTGGTAGAGCTCCGGGCCTTCCAGGCGGTGAAGCGCCGAGATGTCGGGCGCGATCAGCAGGTACAGGATCGCCGTCGAATGCTCGTCGCGGTATGTCTCGACGAACCACCCTCCTTCGTCCGGGAGCGGCGCCATCTGCAGCAGCTCCGCGACCCGTGCCCCGGTGAGCCGGGACGGACCGGCCGGGCCGCCTTCCGGGTCGAGCATTCGCGCGCGCTCAGTACGTGGGATGGGTGAGCACGCCGCCGTCGACGACGAGCGTCGCGCCGGTGATCCAGCGTGCCGCCGGCGAGCAGAGGAAGAGGCAGGCGTCGGCCACGTCCTCAGGCTCGCCCAGCCGTCCGAGGGGAACCGCCGCGAGCCAGCGCGCGACCCCCTCCGGCCAGTCGGTGCCGAGCGTCTCGGTCCGGATCAGGCCGGGCGCCACGGCGTTGACCCGGATCCCGTGCGGGCCGAGCTCGAGGGCGGCCGCCCGGGCGTGCATCAGCAGCGCGGCTTTCGAGGCCGCGTAGTGGCTGTGCGCGAACGCCGGCTGAAGCCCCTCGATCGAGGCGATGTCGACGATGCTCCCGCCGTGTCCCTGAACGATCATCTGCCGGGCTACCGACCGCGTCGCCAGGAACGCGCCCCGCACGTTCGTGGCGTGGATCGCGTCCCATTCCTCGAGGGACATCTCCAGCAGGTCGGAGACGGGCTGCAGGCCGGCGTTGTTCACCAGCACATCGATCCGGCCGAACGCGGCGACGACCTGCCGCACCATCGAGTCGACGGCGTCCGGATCGGCGACATCGGCGGTCACGACCAGGGCGCTGCGGCCGAGCGCCGTTATGCGTGCCGCCACCGTGGCGGCTGCGGTGCCGGGAGCGTCCGTGCGAGGAGCGTCCGTGCCGGGAGCGTCCGTGCGAGGGACGCCCGTGCCGGGAGCGTCCGTGCTGGGGGCGTCCGTGCTGGGAGCGCCCGTGCGGCCCGTGCGGGGAGCGCCCGCCGCCGTCGCGGCGCGGTGGACGAGCGCCACGTCCGCGCCCGCCTCGGCCAGGCGCACCGCGATGCCGGCGCCGATGCCCCTGCTCGCCCCGGTCACGATCGCCACCTGGCCCGACAGGTCGAGCAGCGAGGCGACGCGAGGCGGTTCGACGCGCGGCGGTGTGGCACGCACGGCATCGCGGCTCATCACCGCAGGCCTACGGCGCGAGCAGCGAGGAGTCGATGAGCTGGCTGACCTGCACGGGGTTCGGGACGAGGTGCTCCGGCAGCCCCTGCATGAATGCGAGCGAACGCGCCCACGCCTGCGGGTCGATCGCTCCGAGCCCGTGCGCCTGGGTGTAGGCGTCCTGCCAGGTCGACGCCGTCGCCTCCAGCACCTTCATCTGCGTCGTCTGCTGCGACGCGAGGTCCGGGACGTACTTGAGGGTCGCGTCGTAGCCCTTGGTCGGATCGGCCAGGATGTCGCGCATCGCGTGGAGCGTGGCGGCGACGAAGGCCTGCAGGGCGGCACGCTTGGTCTGGAGCGTCTTCTCACCTGTGATCAGCCCGGGGCCCGGCAGCGGCATGACGTTGTCGACCGTGATCATGTCGACGGGGATCCCCTGCTGCTCGAGCTGGATCGGCTCGTTGTTCACGAACCCTGTGGCCGCGTCGACGGAGCCGCGGGCGACCGCGGCCGCCTGGCTGAAGTCGGGGAAGGTGACGACCGTGACATCCGAGGTGGTGAGATGCGCTGACTGGAGCAGCGCCTGCAGCATGATCCACGAGCTGCCGTACCGGCCGGGCGTGCCGATGCGCTTGCCTTTCAGGTCGGCCGCCGTCGTGATGCCGGCGCTCTTCTTGCTGAACACGATGTTGGGGAAGCGAGCGTAGATCGTCGTGACATAGCGGATCGGGATGCCCTGACTCACCGCCGGGATGACGCTCGTGCCGTCGGCGATGCCGATGTCCATGCTGCCCTGCCCGACCAGCGTGACGAGGTCCGGGTCGATCTTGTTCTCGAACGTGACGTCGAGCCCCGCGGCGCGGTAGTAGCCGGCCTGCTGCGCCAGGTAGAACTGCGCGAACTGAATGTTCGGGATGTACCCGAGGCCGACGCTCAGGTGGGTGAGCGTCGTCGGGCTGCTCGCGGCGTTCGGGCTCGTGCTCGGGGAGAGGCCGGCGGCGCCGGGTGACGCGGCAAGGGTTCCTCCGGCGCCCGCGGTCGATGGGGTAGGCGACGCAGGAGCGGGCGTCGTCCCGGCGGGGGCCTGGCTGCCCTGGGCTCCGGGCGACGCGGATGTGCCGCCGCACGCCACGAGCGTCAACGAGAGAAGCATGGCCGCAGCGATCGCGCTCATGCGCCCGGGGAGCCGAGGGGGACGGCCGTGGTGGATCGTGCGCCTGGGCTCCGCTGGCGACGGGTGTCTGCCTGGCCGGCGGTTGCGTGTTTCGGGGGTGCTGCTCGCGGATGCGGTCACGGGCGTCTCCATGGGGGTCGTTCTGGACGAGGATCCGTCTTCGCAGGAGTCAATCCAGGCACGAGCGCGGGCGGCCGGGTCCGGGCATGCCCGGCCAGGTCCGGCGGCCGAATCCGGCCCTCGGCGCGCGGGGGCTCGACTGCTGGGCGCCGGAAGGCGAGATGTCGGCGCCGGGAATTGTACCGGTCGGGGTCGTGCGCGCCATCGCCCTCGGCGTTGCCGTCCCCGACGCGCTCGACCTCGACGGCATCGACCTCTGTGCGATGGCCCGCGACCCGGCGGCCGGACAAGTGGTTGCCTCTGACGGCACGGCTGTACTGGGCATCGCCATCAAGCTCGGTGCGGCACACGTCATCGCTTCCAACGCCGCGGCCGCACCGGGCGTCGCCGTCACCCCTGGGGCGGCACACGTCGTCGCCTCCGATCGCACGGGTGTGCCGGACATCGCCGTCACCCGCGCGAGCCCACGAGCCAGTGCTCGGCCAGCACGACCAGCAAGTAGAGCCCCACCCCGATCCCCGCGATCGTGAAGAGCGTGGCGAAGAGCAGCGGCGTGTCGAACAGGCTGCCGCGCGCCAGGTTGATCAGCACGCCGAGGCCGCGGTCGCCGCCGGCCCATTCGGCGATGATCGCCCCCACGACCGAGAGCGTGACCCCCACCCGGAGACCGCCCATGATCGAGGGCAGCGCGGCCGGGATCTCGAGCGTCCGCATGATCTGCCAGCGACTCGCCCGCAGGCTGCGGCCCATTTCCAGCAGGCGCGCGTCGACCGTGCGGATGCCCACCATCGTGGAGACCGCAACCGGGAAGAACACGATGAGGGCGCAGATCACGACCTTGCTGAGCAGCCCGTTCCCGAACCAGAGCGACAGGAGCGGCGCGAGCGCCAGGATCGGCGTCGCCTGTGCGGCGACCAGGTACGGGGAGAGGAAACGCTCGGCGATGGGTGACCGGGCGAGCAGGTAGCCAGCAACCAGCGCCAGCCCGGCACCGACCACGAACCCGAGGGCGACCTCCAGCAGGGTCTGCGCAGCATGCGGCTCGATCGTGCCGTCGGCCCAGGCGGAGACGAGCCGCGCGCCCACTGTTCCAGGCGGCGGAAGGATGAACACGGGGTACCCGCCCACGACGACGATCGCCTGCCAGACGATCAGGAACAGGGCCGCGCCCAGCAGGAGCTCGCCGAGCTTCCGTGCGGTGTCGGCCACCCGTCCGCGCGCGCGTGTCTGCCCGGACAGTGGACGCTGTCCCGCCACGGCTGCCGCCGGGTTCGGCTGCTGCGTCATCGGGATCCCTCGGCGGCAGTTCCGACCGGTCGCGTGCCCGCCGCAGCTCCGACCGCTTGCGTGCCCGCGGCAGTTCCGACCGCTTGCGTGTCCGCGCCGGTTCTGACCCGTACAGCGGCCGAGTCGACCAGGCCACGGGCGGCACGACACCAGTTCATGACCGCTCCTCTGGTGCGAAGGGGTCGAACCAGGCGGGAACGCCCAGCTCTTCGATGGGGACGTGGCGGCCATGCTGACGCGTCAGCTCGGCCGTGAGTTCGGCCGGAGTCGGATCGTCGGTGGCGCCGGCGAGGTGCGCCCGGATGCGTGCCGCGGTCTGGCCGACGCCGATGGCGTCCAGGCTCTGGAGCTCGCGCGGCCGACCGAGCAGAACAGGCAGATCCGCCAGGATGTGCGCCGGCCGTCCCGAGAGCACGACCACGCGATCAGAGAGGAAGACAGCCTCCGCGATCGAGTGGGTGACGAGCAGGATCGTCACCCCCGTACGCTCCCAGAGCCGCAGCAACTCGACGTTGAACCGGTCGCGTGTCAGGGCGTCGAGCGCCGAAAACGGCTCGTCCATCAGCAGCACGGAGGGACCGAGCGCAAGGGCGCGCCCGATCGCCACGCGCTGGCGCATGCCACCGGAGAGCTGGTGCGGTCGGGCACTCGAGAACTCGCGCAGGCCGATCAACCCGAGCAGGTCGTCGACGCGCCGATCCCGCTGCCGCCGGGGCCAGCCCGCCAGCTCCAGGGGGTACGCGATGTTCCCGCGTGCGTCCCGCCAGGGAAGCAGCCGCGGCTCCTGGAACACCAGGCCGACCCGGGAGTCCGGCCCGTTCACCGCCGCTCCGTCGAGCCGAACCTCCCCCGCGCTCGCGGGAAGGAGGCCGGCCACCACCCGCAGGAGGGTGCTCTTGCCGCACCCGTTGGGGCCGATGATCGAGACGATGCTCCGCTCCGGCACGTCGAAGCCGATCCCGTCGAGGACCGGGAGTAGTCCGTTGCCGGATGTGAAGGCCTGATGAACCTGGCGGATCGAGATGCTGGACAGCGCCGTTTCCTCCAGCCTCACCGCCGGGTCGTCCCCGCGGACCGCGTTCCGTCGTGCGTTCGGCACGCGCACGCGTTCGGCGGGGGCAAGGGTGAGGGAGGGGTGCGCTGCGGCGCGATCGAACCACGACCACGCCAACGAGCCGGCGACCGGCGCCGCGTTCGGACGCTCATGTCCCAACGCGGCACCATGCGCCCACCTTCTCCCATCCGGACTCTGACCGTCGGCTCCCTGCCAGGAGATCCACCGTCACCTCGCGTGACGCGAGATGGCGGGTCGTGGGCTGGCGGCCACTCTGCGGAGGTCCGTTCGAGCGCCGCCGACCACCGGTCGGGATTTGCACCCTGCCCCGAAGGTGAGGCGTCTGCAGTTGTGGCCAAAGGATAACGCAGCGAAGCGGGTTCCTCAGTGGACCGAGGCGCCCGCGGGGGAATCGAGCGCGCGGGAGGATCGAGGCGCCGGCGGGGCATCGAGGCGCCTGCGGACCTCCAAGGCCCCCCGCGATACACTGAGCCCGAAGTGCTGACGATCGTCCTGACCCGGCACGGCTCAACACTCCGTTCCGACCCCGAACAACATCTCGGCCAGGGGATCGACATTCCCCTTTCCGAGGCGGGGCGCGCCGCTGCGTCCGCTCTCGGGCGGCGCTTGCGTGGCGTCGACTTCGACCGCGTGATCGCGAGCCCGCTGAAGCGCGCGTCTGAGACGGCCTCGCTCGTCGTGCCGGGCCGGTCGTTCGAGACCGACCCGCGGCTCATGGAGATGGATTACGGCCGCTGGGAGGGACTCACCTACGAGGAGATCGAAGCTCGCGACGCGGATGCGCGTCACCGCTGGGAGATGGAACCCGACCGCCTCGCGTATCCGGCAGGCGAGAGCGGCGCGGACGTCGCCCGGCGCGTTCGGAGCTTCCTCGAGGAACTCGTCGCCACGGAGGCGGCAGCCGCCCGGACCGACGGCCTGCGCGAGCGCCGTGTCCTGCTGGTCGCCCACTCGAGCCTGAACCGGGTCCTGCTCTGCGTGTCGCTGGGCGTCCCGCTGCGCGACTACCGCAACCGATTCGTGCAGTCGAACGCCAATCTGACGGTGCTGCGCTTCGACGGCTCCCTGGATGCTGGCGCGCTGCTGCTCGTGGGCAACGACGTCTCACATGTCCGGGGTGTGGCCGGCGTCACCTGGGGCTGAGGGAACCGAGGGGGTCGCCCTGCCCGAGGCTGTCGCGCTACCGGCGGGGGTCCACCTGCCCGCAGGGGTCCACCTGCCCGCGGCTGTCGCCCTGCCCGCGGCGGTCGCCCTGTCTGCCGGCGGTCGCCCTGTCTACCGGCGGTCTCCCTGCCGGCGGCCTATTGCCCGACGCGCGAACCCCGGGCCCGTTCGAGGAACCCCAGCCGCCAGGCGACGAACAGCACGATGGCCGCCACGACCGCGACCGCCATCACGGTGTCGAAGGGTGCCAGCGCGTGCCGGATGCTCGTCCAATTGTCACCCAGCACCACGCCCGCGTAGGTCAGCACGAAAGACCAGGGCAGCGCACCGAGCACCGAGTACACGACGAACTGCCGTAGCGGCATGCGCGCGATCCCGGCTGGCAGGCTGATGAAGGTGCGGACGACCGGCAGCAGCCTGCTGAAGAACGCGGTCGGCGCACCCCATCGCTCGAAGAACCGGTCGGCGAGCTCGATCTCGTGGGGCCGGATCAGGAGGTACTTGCCGTAGCGCATGAGGAGTGGGCGTCCCCCGCGCAGCCCGATCCAGTAGGAGATGAGGGAGCCGGTGGTGTTGCCCAGCGTTCCCACGAGCACCACGAGCCAGAGGTTCCACGGCGCGCCGGTGAGTGGCTCGCGGGTCGCTGCGCTGGCCACCAGGAAGCCGGCGAACGGCAGGATCAGCTCCGAAGGAAGCGGGATCATCGCCGACTCGACCGTCATGGCCAGAAACACGCCGAGATAGCCCACGGATCCGTACAGGGACGTGAGGATGGGGAAGACGATCTGGTCGATGAAGCCGAGCATGCCGGCGCAGTCTACCAGTGCGCGGTCGATGTCCGGCCGTGCGTCGGATCTGACCGCCGTGGCGAGGGTGGGCTGCCGTAGACTGACAGCGCCATGCCAGGCGTGCGGATCATCGATGTGACCGACGAGTCGGCGTTCCACCTTCTGCCGCCCTGCGCCGACCCCACCTTCGACCACCGCACCTGCGATTACTGGGAGAACGCCGCCAGCGGCTCGAAGCTCCATCGACCCAGCTGGCTGGAGGTCCCCTCGGCGCTCCAGCCGACAGCCAACGAGGCTGTTCCGTACAACCCGTTCCTTGCACGGAGCGAGCCGTCGGTTCCCGCCTTCAATCCGTTCGCCCTGGGAGCGGACGATGCGCCGGCCGACAACCCTTTCGCGCCGGTGTCCCGACCGCGGCGCGAAGCGGCAGCGGACCTGCCCCGCAAGCTCGCCCTGCTGGACCGTGGGCGGGCGATCTTCGGAAGCTATGCGAAAGTCCTGCTCCTCGACGACCAGCCGGCCGCGTACGTCCAGTTCGGTCCCCTGTCGGCCTATCCGCGCGCGTCACGTCTGCGCGACCTGTACCCGCAGCTCCCGGAGTCGCCACTGCCCGCGGTGATCACCTGCATCGCCAGCACGCAGGCGGCACGGGGTCAGGGCCATGCGCGTCGGCTCGTCGAAGCGGTCTGCGAGGACCTCGCCGGCCGTGGCTTCAGTGCGGTCGAGGCGTACCCGGACCTGACGCGGGCGGAGGACGATACGAGCGCCGCACGTCCCGGGTTCTGGGAGCGACTGGGCTTTGTGGTCGCGGTCGCGGACGAGCGCTTCCCCGTGATGCGCCGGGAGCTGTAGCAGGCGGCCGTCCGGGACAGGTCGAGCGGGCTCTCCAGTTGCCCGGTCGGTCCCCGCGTGCCCGGTCGGTCCCCGCGTGCCCGGTCAGCCCGTTTGCCCGGTCAGTCCCCGGTTGCCCGGTCAGTCCCCGCCCGGTCAGTCCTCGCGCCGCACCAGGAGCACCGGGACCGGCGCGTGGTCGAGCACGTAGCGCGCGACGTGCCCCACGCTGCGTGGCCCGGGTGGTGGCGGCCCCGGACGCGTGCTTGCCATCACGACCACGAGATCCGGTGCGAGCTCCCGCGCCGCCTCCACGATCTCCCGCTCGGGTCGACCGCGCCGTAGCGTCGACGCCACGCTCGCCGCGGGGAAGGCGCGCGCGCAGCGCTCACGCCAGAGCGCGAGAAGCGCGGCGGCCCCTTCCTCATCCGCGACGGCCAGGCGTTCCTCGTGCGGTCGCGCGGGTACCGGCCACGGCGCCCGATGACGCGGCGGACCACCCTCGAGGAGCGCCCTGGGGCCCTGGTCGATGACATGCAGGAGCACCAGCTCGAGCGCGCCAGCTCCGCCCGCCGGCAGCAGCCGCACGAGGCGTTCGCACCAGGTGGGCGCCTCCGAGCCGGCGACCGCGATGACGACCCGTACGACGCGCCCCTCCCTGTCGGGCACCACTCCGCCGCCCGGCGCGGCCGTCCGGGGCCCACTGCCTTCTGACAGTGCGTCACTCCCATGCCCTGCGGCTGTCCCGCGAGGCACCACTCCGCCGCCCGGGGCGGCTGTCCTGGGCACGCTGCCTTCAGGCGCGGCGTGACCTCCCTCAGGCACCGCGTGACCTCCCTCAGGCACCGCGTGCCCTCCCGTCCAGCACGACCGTCCCGGGCAGGCGCGTCTCAACCATCGCGCCGTCCCCCGCTCACCGCGCTCCGCCGAGGATCAGCACCGTGGCGAGGGCCGCCCCCGCGGTCAGCGGCGTGACGATCAGCCCCAGCCGGATGTAGCTCCACGACGACACCTCGAGCCCGCGCTGGCGTAGCAGCACCAGCCAGAGCAGCGTGGCGACCGAGCCGACCGGCGTCAAGTTCGGGCCAAGATCCGCGCCGACCATCGTCCCCAGCGCTGCCGCGTGCGCGGCGACCGGCGTCAGTCCGGCGCTGCGCACCGCATCCACGAGCACGAGCGCCGCCGGCAGGTTGTTGAGCAGGTTGGCCCCGATCGCCCCGAGCAGCGCGGACGCGCCCAGGAGCAACGGCGGGCTGCCCGCAAGCGGGCGCAGCACCAGCTCCGCGAGCCAGGCAGTGATGCCGCTCCCGGCCAGCCCCTGCACCGCGACCGTCATCGCCGCGACGAAGACGAGGAGCGACCAGCCGATCCCCTCGAGCGGCGAGTCGCGCCGTCCGCCCGCACGCTCGACGCCGGCGAGGACGAGCCACCCGAGCAGCATCGTGGGGCCGAGCGGCACGCCCGCGAGCGAGGCTGCGCCGAAGGCGGCGCCGACGAGCGCAAGTGCCGCCCAGCGCTGCCGCTGCGTCCGCGTGGACGGCGCAGGCGCCAGGTTGGCCGAGATCGGGATCGGTGTTTTTGCCGGCAGTCGCGGCAGGTACCGCCAGGCCAGGACGGCGAGGAGCGCTGCGACCGAGCCGAGCGCCGCGGGCAGCGTCACGGGCGCCAGAGCGACGGGGTGGAGGCCCAGCCCGTCGGCGACGATGACGTTCACCGGGTTGCTCACGGGCAGGGCGACGGACGCGGCGTCGGCCACGAACGTGCAGGCGAGGACGTACGGCAATGGCTCCAGGCCGACGCGCGCGACGAGCGCGTAGACGACGGGCGTCAGCACGAGTGCGGCCGCGTCGTTCGAGAGCAGCGCGCTGACGACACCGCCGGCCACCACGACCGCGACGAGCAGGCGCCGGGGGTCTCCGCGCGACCAGCGGGCCGCCTGCCAGGCCAATCGCTCGAACAGGCCGCTCCGCTCGGCCACCGCGGCGATCCCCGTCAGGCCGAAGAAGAAGGTCAAGACGTTCCACTGGGAGGCCACGATCGACGGGACCGCGGCGAGCGGCACCAGCCCGAGGATGACCATGGCGATCGCGCCCAGCAGCGCGGCCGAGGCCTCCGTGAGTCCGCGCGGGCGTGCGATCACCAGCGCGACCGCCGCCAGGAAGACGGCAGCCGCCAGGGGCGCGCTCGGAGAGAGGTGCACGGGCGGGCTCCACGCGATCGCTCGTGGAAAGGGAGAACGCTCGTAGACTAGCCGGGACATTCCGCGGCGTCCTGCGGGAGGATCGACAGCGGCAGGTGCATCGATGGCGAAACTCGTGGAATGCGTCCCCAACTTCAGCGAGGGCCGCCGGCCGGAGGTGGTCGACGCTCTGGCCGACGCGATCGGCCGCGTCAGGGGCGTTCATCTCCTGGACCGCACCTCGGACCCGGATCACAACCGGAGCGTGCTCACGTTTGCCGGCGAGCCCGCTCCCGTGGTGCAGGCGATGGAGTCGGCCGTGTCGCTCGCGCTCAAGAAGATCGACATGGAGCGGCACGAAGGGCAGCACCCTCGCATCGGGGCCGTCGACGTCGTCCCGTTCGTGCCGCTCGGCGACTCCACCATGACGGAATGCGTGGAGCTGGCGCGTTCGTTCGGCGAGCGGATCGCGACACGCTTCGAGTTGCCCGTGTACCTCTACGCCGAGGCGGCCACACGACCCGACCGGATCAGACTGGCCGACATCCGCAAGCCGCAGTACGAGGGCCTGAAGCTGGAGATCGCGCATCCGGGCCGCGAGCCGGATTACGGGCCGCCCCGCATGCATCCGCGTGGTGGGGCCACGGCGGTCGGCGCACGTCCCTTTCTGATCGCCTACAACATCAACCTGGAGTCGACCGATGTCGAGCTCGCGAAGCGCATCGCGCGCCGGGTGCGGGAGAGCTCGGGCGGTCTGCCGCGGGTGCAGGCCAAGGGGTTCTTCCTCGACGACCTCGACTGCGCGCAGGTCTCGATGAACCTGCTCGATTTCCACGTCACGCCGCTCTGGAGGTTGTGGGAGGAGGTCGTGGGGCTGGCGGCCGCCGAGGGCGTCGCGCCACGCGAGTCCGAGCTGATCGGCCTGGCGCCGGCCGCGGCGTTCGGCGACGTCGCGGACTACATCGATGTTCCAGCCGACCAGCCGGTCGAGAAGCGACTGACGAAGGCGGCCGACTGGCTGATGGTCCGCGATTTCGAGCCGACGATGGCGCTCGAACTGCGCCTGGCGGCCGCACAGGCCGGCGGCCGGGTGGCGGCCCGTTGAGCGGCCCGTCAACGGAAGGCTCGCCGACGGACGATTTCTCGATGGGCGACTCGGCTGCGAGCGCCGCGCCCGCAGGGAGCACCTTGGCCGCGGGGATCAGCCCGGCACGTGACACGGCCAGCGATCTGCCCGGCCTGCTCGTCCACGGCGCGTCTCAGGTTGCGACCATGGCGGGCGGCGTCCGGCTTGGGCAGTCGCAGGGCGACGCCGCACTCCTGACCCCGGCCGGGACCGCCGGCGTGGGCGTCGCGGAGGCGGCGCGATCGCCCGCTGCGGCGGGGCTCGCAGTGGCTGCCTGGCAGGGACGGATCGTCGCGGTCGGCCGGCTGGATGCCGTGCGTCGTCAGCTTGCCGCGCAGGGTGTCGACCCGGATGGCCCGGAGGTCCACCATCTCGACGCGCACGGTGGGACCGTGACGCCCGGGCTGATCGACCCGCATACCCACCTCCTTTTCGCGGGGAGCCGTGAGCACGAGATCGCGCTCCGACAGCGGGGAGCTGGGTACCTGGAGATTCTCGCGGCCGGCGGCGGAATCCTGTCCACCGTCGAGCGGACCCGGGCGGCGAGTTCGGCGGCGCTGCTCGAGCACGGCCGCCACTGGCTCGGTGTGATGCTCGCGCACGGCGTGACGACGGTCGAAGTGAAGTCAGGCTACGGGCTGCAGCGCGACGCCGAGTTGCGCCTCCTGGAGGTCGCCGGTCGGCTGGCGGCAGAAGCGCCCGTCGAGGTCGTGCCGACCTTCCTCGGCGCACATGCCGTCGCCCCGGAGTACCGCGGCCGTCCGGATGCCGCCGACGCGTATGTCGACGACGTGGTGCGGCAGCAACTTCCGGCCGTCGCGGCGCAGGGGATCGCCCGCAGCTGCGACGTCTTCTGCGAGGCCGGCGTGTTCAGTGTCGAGCAGTCGCGCCGCATCCTGGAGGCGGGCATCGATCTCGGTCTGCCTCCGCGGCTGCACGCCGACGAGCTGGCGCCCTCGGGAGGGGCCGAGCTCGCCGCCGAGCTTGGAGCCTGCTCCGCCGACCACCTCGGCGCACCGTCCGACGCAGGAGTTGGCGCGCTGGCCGCGGCGAACGATTCAGGGCGGATCGTGGTGGCGACCCTGCTGCCGGCCACGAGCCTCTTCCTGGGGGGCGAGCATCACGCCCCGGCCCGCCGCCTGATCGATCGGGGCGTGCCCGTCGCGCTCGGGACGGACTTCAATCCCGGGACGTCGCCCACCGCCAACCTTCCGCTCGTCCTCTCGCTCGGTGTGCTCGAGCTGGGCCTCTCGGCCGCCGAGGCGCTCGCGGCCGTCACGATCAACGCGGCGCAGGCACTCGGCCTCGCGGCGACGCACGGGTCGCTCGAGCCGGGCAA
>JBJKRK010000202.1:0-4105 GCA_046704705.1 Candidatus Limnocylindrales bacterium
AGCGCGGGGAGCGGCTTCACCGCGGTCGGAAGCATGGTGACGATGACCGGCCTGGTGCTCCTCTACCAGGACCAGACCGGCCACTGGGAGAGCTGGGCCTACGCGTGGGCGCTCGTGGCCCCGGGCGGCGTCGGGGCTGGTCTCCTGCTCCACGGGCTGGTCACGGGGCGCCCCGACCTGGTGCGGGGTGGCGCCGCGGCCGCAACCACGGGCGTGGCCATCTTCCTGGTCGGCGCGCTCTTCTTCGAGGTCGTGCTCGGCATCGGGGGCCAGCCACTCGGAGACGCCGGCAACGTACTGCTGCCGGCCGCCGTCATCGTGCTCGGTGCACTGATTCTCGTCGCGGCGTTCTTCCCCGGCTGGGCGCCTGCACAGGCCGCTTCGCGGTCGGACGGCCCCCCATCCGCCGGAGTGCCTGGCGCGTCCGGCATCCCTCCGGTCGCGTCCGGGTTCGCCTCGACCACGTCAGCCGGGGCACCGGTCACGGAGGATGTCCCGCCGGCGGCATCAGGCCCTGCGGGTCCCGCCGCAGGGTACGGACCTTCGAGCCCGGAGACGCTCGCGTTCGATCTGGGTGGCGCAAGCCGGGCCGATGTGCAGATCGAGTTCGGTGCCGGCCGTCTGTCCCTTTCGGGCGCCGCTGCGGGGAAGCTGATCGAGGGGAGCTTCAGCCCCGGCAGCGTGCGGCACGATGTCACGCCGGACGGGCAGGTCCGTCTGACCAGCGCGGTGCTGCCGGTCGGCTGGGCCGGCTGGCCGCCGCACGAATGGCGGGTCGGCGTCACGACCGAGATCCCGGTCCGGCTGCGCGTTGCCACCGGGGCCAGCGAGACCGACCTGGATCTCTCCGAGGTTCGCGTGGCCGAGCTGCACCTGAAGGTGGGGGCAAGCGAGTCACGGGTCAGGCTTCCCCGCACCGCAGGCACGACCCTCGTCGACGCCGAGGTGGGCGCGGCGAAGCTGGTTCTGCAGGTCCCGCAGGGGGTCGCGGCGCGCATACGGACGGCCATGACCCTCGGAAGCGCCGAGATCGACACGCGGCGGTTCCCGCCCGTCGCCGGCGGCTATGCGTCGCCCGACTACGAGCAGGCGGCGAACCGCGTGCAGATCGACTTCCGGGGCGGGATCGGCAGCCTCGAGGTCCACTGAGGGACCTCGCACGCGTCGCGGCGGCGGCCGGTCGCTCAGCCGCCTGCCCCGGCATCGAGCTCGTCCCACGCATCGGCGACCGGGAGCCTGGCCGCTGTGCGCTCGAACGCCGCGCGCTGCGCCCGGTATGACGCCTGCGCCTCGTCGATCCCGACAGCCACGAAAACCACGCGGTCGCCAGGCGCCAGCTGCCCGAGCAGCGGCAGGTCCGCCCGGATCACCACCGCCGGCACCGGGTAACCTCCCACCGGCGGCGCGTCGGCCAGCAGGACGATCGGGGATCCATCTGGCGGCACCTGCACGGCGCCCCAGAGCATTCCCGTCGAGACCAGCACGCCTTCCCTGCCCCCCGGAGGAAGCGACGGCCCGAGGAGGCGCAGGCCGGTCCGATCTGCCTCCGGCGCGACCTCCCACGCGTGCGCACAGAGTGCCTCGAGTGACCCTGGCAGCCTGCCGGAACCCGGCCCCTGGACAACCCGCAGCCTGACCGCCCGCTCGCCGGCCGGCGTGGCCGCGGGTTCGTCGTCCGTCCGCATGACCCCCTGGTCGTCCCCGGTCTGCCCGGGCACGGGTGCGTCGTCGGGCCATGCGCGCCCGGCGTGCTCCAGGGTGTCCGGTCGGGACGGAAGAAGGCGATCCCCGGGACGCAGCGGCCGCCCTCCGATGCCACCGAAGCCACCGGCCAGGCACGTGGCGGCAGAGCCCAGGACGGGGGGAACCGCGATCCCACCCGCCAGGGCCATGTACGCCCGCGCACCCTTCAGCCGGCGCTCGAAATGGAGGTGCGTCCCCGCCCGCACCAGGTGCGCGCGCCCCGGCGGCAGGGAGCGCAACTCCTCGGGAACCCGGGCGGCGAGGTCGGCCCCGGCGAGGGCGACCGTGCAGGTCCGCAGCACCGCCAGCGTGAAGCCGGCCAGCGTGATCTCGACCGCAGGAGCCGCCGGGTTGTTGCCCAGCAGGATGTTCGCCACGGCGAGGCTCCGCGGATCACAGGCTCCGCCGACCGGGACACCGAGATCAGCGAAGTCCGGCCGGCCCGTGTCCTGGACCGTGGCCAGCGTCCCTGCCTCCTGCACTTCGAGCATCGCCGCCGGTCCGGTCGCCCGGCTACACGGGCCGGAAGCGGACGCGAACACCGGGGGCCAGGAGTGCCGGTGGCTCGCGGCGCACGTCCCAGAGGGACTCGTCCGTGCGTCCGATGAGCTGCCAGCCGCCCGGCGTCTCGCGCGGGTAGATGCCGGTCTGCGCGCCGGCGATGCCGACACTGCCGGCGGGCACGCGCGTTCGAGGGGTCGCGCGCCGGGGCACCTGCAGGGCCGGCGGCACCACGCCCAGGTACGCAAAGCCCGGCGAGAAGCCCAGGAAGAACACGCGGTATGTGACGCTGCAGTGGAGCTCGACGACCTCGGCCGGGCGGAGGTGGATCTGGGAAGCCACTGTCTCCAGGTCGGGGCCGTCTGCTCCGCCATACCGGGTGGGAATCTCGATCGTTGCCGCGGCGTCCGCATCCTCGAGCCTGGCCCGCGGCGCCTCGGACCAGAGCGTCGCAAGGGCCCGGCGCGCGTCCTCCAGCGAGTGGCGGTCGGGGTCGTACGGGACGAGGAGGCTGCTGTAGCCCGGAACCGGGAGACCCCACCCGGCACCCATCGACCGATCGCGCCGAACGAGCGCCGCGAGCGCATGCGCCCGGCGGTTCAGCTCAACGTCGATGGACTCGCCGAAGACCACGAGGAGCGCAGCGTCGCCGAACGGCACGATCGAGGGCTGCGCGGCGGCGCCGGATGAAGTGTCCTCGACTCGTGTCACCCCGTGGGACCAGGGTGCAACGCGCGCGCCTCCATCGACGCGACACGGACCCCTGCGGCGCGGAGCGCATCGCCGACGGCGCGCGCCACGATGGGTGCGCCCGGCGTGTCGCCGTGGATGCACAGCGTGTCGGCGCGCACCGGGAACCAGGATCCGTCCGACGTTCGCACTCCGCCATCGCGCACGATCCCGAGCGCCTGGTGAGCCGCCTGCTGCGGGTCGTGCAGTACCGCTCCGGACAGATGTCGCGGGCGGAGCGAACCGTCGGGCTCGTAGGCTCGGTCGGCGAACGCCTCGGCCGCCACCGTGAGACCTTCCTCGTGCCCGGCCTCGAGAAGCGCCGAGCCGGCCAGCCCGACGAGCACAAGATCACCCGAGAAGCGGCGCACGCCACGCGCGATCGCCCCGGCCACCGCCCGGTCCCGGGCAGCCACGTTGTAGAGGGCGCCATGCGCCTTGACGTGCCGCAGCTCGACGCCTGCCGCGTGGGCGAAACCGGCGACGGCGGCCACCTGGTACAGGACCGCCGCCTCGAGGTCCGCGGCGCTCATCCCAAGCGCTCGCCGGCCGAATCCGGCGAGATCGGGGTACGCGGGATGCGCGCCGACGGCCACGCCCGACGCGGCGGCGAGGCCGACGGTCCGCTCGATGACGCGGGGGTCACCGGCGTGAAAGCCGCAGGCAACGTTGGCCGAGGTGACGAGCGGGATCAGCTCCGCGTCGTCGCCCAGCGTCCAGGCGCCGAAGCTCTCTCCGACGTCGCTGTTCAGATCGATCCGCAGGACCGTCGCCACGCCCGCGATCGTATACCCGGTCCGAAGCAGCGGCCGGCAACCGGCCATCAACCTTCGCGGTGCCGGCGCCTCCTCTGCCCTTCGAGGGCCGCCGGGTCCCGGCTACTTCTCGGGCTCGTCTCCCAGCGCCGCCTGCGCCGCCGCCAGCCGCGCCACCGGGACGCGGAACGGCGAGCACGAGACGTAGTTCAGCCCGATCTCGTGGCAGAAGGCGATCGACTCGGGATCGCCACCGTGCTCACCGCAGATGCCGAGCTTGATGTCGGGGCGGGTCTCCCGGCCCTTCTGCACGGCGATCCGCATGAGCTGGCCGACACCGGTCCGATCCAGCGTCTGGAACGGGTTGGCCGCCAGGA